>JBJKPO010000123.1:0-3087 GCA_046706235.1 Bacillota bacterium
GGAAGAAGCTGTCGCCAAAATGCGGGAACTATTTGAAGTTATTGTCGATATGTTCCATGGATTTGACTACCGGCGGTATTTTACCCTGGAACCGAAAGATAAACTCAATTTCATTCTTGACGCCGCCAATTTTATCGCCGAATTAACTCAAAATAAGAACGGTTCGACGATTCGAAACGGAAAGGAACGCTTCAAGGAAAATGTAATCCGTCTCCAGAAGGCATTTGGCCTTTCCGTTCCCCACCCGAAAGCGCTAGAAATCCGGGATGATCTTGCTTTCTTTCAGGCCATTAAAGCCCGGTATGCGAAGCTCGATGGCCAGGATAAAAAGCGAACCGATGAGGAAATCGAAACCGCCATCCGGCAGATTGTCAATGACGCCATTATCTCAAAAGAGATCGTCGATATCTTTGACGCCGCCGGAATTAGGAAACCGGATATCTCCATCCTGTCCGATGAATTCTTGGCTGAAATTCAGGGAATGAGCCGCAAAAACCTTGCGCTTGAACTGTTGAAACGTCTATTAAATGATGAAATCAAGAACCGGGCAAAAACAAACATGATCCAGGGGAAGAAATTCTCTGAGATGCTCCTTGATGCCGTTAAACTAAAGCTCCTTAAGGACAAGCTGGAGATTTTAATCGATAATCCTCGCCATCCATCATTACGGATCAAAAGATTCAAGGACGGGAGAATATTTTTGAAACAACTGTAACAATGGGAATACGGATTACTTGGGATTATACGGATGACGGCATTTTACTTCGAAATATTGGGTAATACTGGGGTTAGGGAACAACTTAGTTAAATTTATACCATTCTACATATATTAATTCTTAACTAAATTTATATAGACTGGTTAAGAGAAAGAATGGTATAATATGAATAGCGATAAAGAGCCTTGGACTGTAGGTGATAGTATGAGCGAGAACGATTATAAACGGATTTTAGAAAAGATGAAAGCTTTTGCCGCTGCAATCCCAACTTCCTCACCGGAAAAATCGAAGGAGTTTTTAATTAGGGCCGGTATTTTTGATAAAAACGGCAAAGTTAATCAGGTATACCAGAAATAGCCATGTATTCGAAGTTACCTAATTTAGTTTTGGGCTTTCATGGTTGCGATATATCGGTTTTTAACGAAGTTATTAATAATAAAGGCGTTTTAAATAAGTGAAAATTCCTATGACTGGCTTGGTCATGGGATTTATTTTTGGGAGAATAATCCTCAAAGAGCTTTAGAATGGGCATTAAACCTCAAAAAAAGAAACACGATTAAAAAAGAAGCTGTTATTGGCGCTGTAATTGATTTAGGCCATTGTTTAAATCTTTTAGAATCGGAATCGCTTCAACTGGTAAAAGAAGGTTATAATATTCTTTGTGAGACTTATATCAATTCTAATCGACCACTTCCTCAAAATGAAAGAATTGGTAATTCGCTAGATTTGTTATTAAGACATTTAGATTGCGCAGTTATTGAAACAATCCATGAATTTATTGCTACGGAAAAGGAAAAACCTTTTGATTCTGTTCGAGCTGTTTTTGTAGAAGGAAAAGAACTATATTCATCATCGGGGTTCCATGAAAAGAACCATATCCAGATATGTATTAAAAATCCTAATTGTATCAAAGGTTATTTTAGTCCGCTTGAACAAGTTGAAGGATTTCCTAATCCGTAATGGTATACTAAGTTGAAACTAAATTTATCGATCAGGAGTTGAGCCCTTGGACAAACTTGAACAACTAAAGAATCTACTTAAGTCTTTTTCCAGCGCTGTAGTCGCTTATTCCGGGGGCGTGGACAGCACATTTCTGGCTGTAATCGCTCATGAAGTATTGGGTGAGCGTTTTTTAGCGGTTACCGCCGTTTCATCCACTTATCCGGAAGATCAGCTGATTGAGGCAAAAGAAATAGCGGCTAAGTATGGATTCCCGCTCCAGGTAATTCATACCCGGGAGTTCGATGAGCCAAATTTTGTCGCCAATCCGCCGGAACGGTGCTATTATTGCAAACTGGCCTTGTTTAAACAAATACGGCAAATTGCCGCTGAAAAAGGTTTTCAAAAAGTTTTGGATGGGGCTAATGTTGACGACTTGAGCGACTTTCGTCCCGGCCACCGGGCCACCAACGAACTTAAGGTTCGTAGCCCTTTACAGGAGGTTGGAATGATCAAGGCGGATATCCGGGAATATTCCCGGCAAATGTCCCTGCCGACCTGGAACAAACCCGCTTATGCTTGCCTCGCTTCCCGGATTCCCTATGGGGTCTCGATTACTCCCGAGGCCTTACTGCGGATTGACCGGGCCGAGAAATATCTTTTTTCACTGGGATTCATTGAAGTTCGGGTGCGGGATCATTATCCGGTGGCCCGGATTGAAATCGGTAAAGATCAAATGGACTTAGCCTGGCAGAAGCGTGAGCCAATTGCCAGGAAGTTGCATGAAGTGGGATTTACTTTTATAACTCTCGATCTGGACGGGTTCAGGTCCGGGAGTATGAATGTAGGGGTTAAGTAATAGTTAAAGGTCGAATGTCAAAAGTCTGTTAACTTCTTTTATTCCTAATTCGAAACTCGCAACTCTTAACTGTTTTTAACTGTCAACTCCGGTGCGGGGTGATAACCAAGGTTTCCTTGGTATCCAGCGCCGTATTAATCAATCCCTCCTTATCCAACTTCGCCTCATGCTTCAATACTTTTTCCAATCTGGGTTTGGTGGCCGGGCGTTTGGGCTGAAATATCGTGCAACAATCCTCGTAGGGCAAGATTGAGGTTTCATAGGTCCCGATCTTAGCGGCCAAATTTGTAATTTCATTCTTGTCGGCGGCGATTAGAGGCCGAAAAACAGGGATATTTACCGCCGAATTGGTGGCATTGAGCCCCTGAATGGTTTGACTGGCCACCTGCCCGATGCTTTCGCCGGTGATTAACCCAAGGCACTCGTTTTGAATGGCGAGCCGTTCGGCGATAAACATCATAAACCGGCGCGAAAGAATGGTAAATAGTTCTTCCGGGCAATGTTCCTTAATCGCTTGCTGGATAGTCAACAAATTTACAATATGCAACGGAACGGCGCGGCAGTATCCACTCA
>JBJKPO010000124.1:0-6907 GCA_046706235.1 Bacillota bacterium
TGGAGGAGGGGGCGCCAATGCTCACCTGATTATCGAGGAATTTATCCCCGGCGATCATCAGCCACCGAGCCGGGAAGCAACTGCCGCCGCGCTTCAAATTGTGGTCTTTTCAACCAGGAACCGGGACCGGTTATTGGAGCTTATCCGGCGCATCCTGGAGTTTGTCGAACAGGAGCCGGAACTTTCCTTGCCGGATCTTGCTTATACGCTCCAAATGGGGCGTGAGCCGATGGAATCACGGCTCGCGCTGGTGGTGAGCGACCGGGATCAATTAATCCGGGGATTGAAAGGATATCTGCAAGAAAGTAATTCGTCAATACAGTCTCTGCCGCTTTTCACCGGAGAACCGGAAGATGACCGTTCGCTGTTCGAAGGCTTGCTTTCAGGGAAAGAGGGAGAGACCCTGGTTCAAATGCTTCTGGCTGAAAAGAAACTCGAAAAAATCGCGCTTTATTGGACGCAAGGCGGCAAGATCCCCTGGGAACAACTTCATCAGGGGAAAGAGGTCCGAATTATTGCCTTGCCCACCTATCCGTTTGAAAAGCGGCGTTGTTGGATCGAGTCCCGGCCGGAACCGAACTTGAATATAGCGCCTGCCATGGAACGGCCGGAGCATCCGGCCAGGGTTTCGAAGCCGCTTGACACTGCCGCTAATTCGCCGGCCAATAATATAATTGAGATAATAAGCGGATTATTGGGAGTTTCAACCGCTCAATTTAAAATTGACAAGCCTTTGTATCAATACGGATTTGACTCGATTTTATTAATGTCGTTATTTATACAATTGCAATCCCGGATAGATTCATCACTTACTTTGGAAGTATTACGGGATATTAAAACAACGCGCGATGTCGTAAATTTACTGTCGCCAAAGGGAGGCGACCCGGAATCATCCGGGCGGCAAGGCAGGATTCTCGTTGAAACATCCGCTAAAATTTATGCGCCGGCCGCGGAGCCGGAAATAAATAAACCCATCCCGGATGATGGATTTAAATTCCCGGAACTCTTCCCGGAATTGGTTCACCTGAACCGGATTTCGCGAGGACGGCCGGTATTTTGGTTCCATGCGGCCTTAGGCGGAGTGGAACTATATCAAGGTTTGGCTGGCCAAATCGAGCGGCCTTTTTACGGGATTCAGGCGCGGGGCTGGATGAACCAGCGAAAGCCGTTACGCGGCATCCCAACAATAGCCGCTTATTATATCGACGTTATCCGGTCGGCGCAACCGGAAGGGCCTTACGATCTGGGCGGATATTCGCTGGGCGGGGCGATTGCCTATGAAGTCACCCGTCAATTGCAAGCCGCCGGGCAAGCGGTTAATACGATTGTCATGCTGGATACGATTTATGTAAATAGGACCGCTGAATCTGAAAATGAGGATATTATCTGGAAGGACGCCGTGCTGCGGATCATTAACATGATGCTTTTATCACGGCGTACGGGCGGACGCGCTCCGATCGAAGCGGCTGAATTAAGTTCCACGCTCATTTCCCGGGATGAATTGGATATAAACAACGATCAAGACACCTTTCTGATGCAGGCTGTGAATCTGGCCAAGCAGCACGGGCTTAACATAACCGGAATCCAACTGCGGAATTTGGTTCAACAAAACGCCAGGGTCCAGACGGCTTATGGAGTAAACGACTATACTATTTTCCCCCTTCCCGGGCCGGATCGGGTTAAATGCTATTATTTTCGCAATAAAAGCGGGGCCTTTTATGGGGAATTGGAGCCTTATTTCGCAATTGCGCCCTATGACGGCAGCATGGACACTCAATATTGGCGGGAATGGGAAGAACAGATCCGGGATTTTAGGATTATTGACCTGGATTCCACCAGCCATTTGATGTTGATGACGGAATTACAGAAACCCGGGACCGTCAGTTCTTTCTGTAAAAAATTGTATGACACCGCCGGTCCGAAAGAAGAAACGATTCTTAGGGAAACGGTGATTTCACGGCCCGATATCCGAAAAATTGCCATCCTGGCGTTTGGATCCCGGGGCGATGTCCAGCCTTTGGTGGCCCTGGGGAAAGGCTTGAAAAAGGCGGGCTATGCGGTAACTGTTGCTGCCGTTGATGAATATCGGGAATTGATCGCCAATAACGGACTGGAGTTTGCGGCGCTTAACCTCAATGCCGGGGAATTAAAGGTAACCTTGCAGGACCGGCGCAGCCGGGAGAACACGGCCGCCACGGCGCTTAGCCGGGTAGCGAAACGAAACCTGGTCCAAAATATTTCAAAATGGCTGGATAATTCCTATGAAGCCTGCCGGGGCTGCGATCTGCTTCTATATACCGGGCTGGCCTACCATTATGGAATTCATGTGGCCGAAAAATTGAAAGTTCCTTCGATACCGGTATATTTACAGCCGATCACCGAAAACCCGGCGGTGGCTTCTTTCCTGATGCCGGAACTAAAAATCGGCGCCCTGTATAACCGTCTTTCCTACCGGATCGCCGAAGAACTCCTGTGGCAATCCCTGGGTGAAAGCATCAACCGGTGGCGGTTTAATAACGGAATGAAACCATTATCCGGAAGAGAAATCGTTGCCATCAAGCACCATTCACGAACCCCGGTGATTTACGGTTTCTCTTCCCTGATATTCCCCAAACCCGTCGAATGCGGCGATAATATCAGCCTGCCCGGTTATTTCCTTTTGGAAAAATACGATGACTGGCAGCCGGCTTCCAAACTGGCCCGTTTTTTGGAGGCGGGGCTACCACCTATTTATGCCGGTTTCGGCAGTATGAACGATTATCTGGATCAGCAAACCGCCAAGGTAATCCTGGAAGCTCTAAAGCAGACCGGTGAGCGGATTATCCTGGCGCTTGGCTGGGAAAATATCAAGGCGGAAGACCTTAACGAGAATATGTTTGTGGCCGGTTATACGCCGCATCACTGGCTCTTTCCCAAAATGAAGGCCATTATTCATCAGGGCGGCGCCGGTACGACCGCGGCCGCGTTACAAGCCGGTGTTCCCACGATTGTAGTTCCGTTTATCCTGGATCAACCTTTCTGGGGGAAGATGGCGCACCAATTGGGAGTCTGTCCTAAACCCATTCCCTTCAGGGATCTTACTGTTGCCAGGTTGAAAAAAGCCCTGGAAATTGTTCTTTTAGATCAAAAACTCCGGGAAAAGGCGGCGGAAACCGGTAAGATGATTAACAATGAAGATGGAGTAGCCAATGCGGTTGCGGAAATCAACCGGATAATTTCAGGGCTGTCAAAACCTTTTGGGACAGCTACTTTACCGGAGGATTGATTATGAATATTCTATTCGTTTATTGCGATACTGTGGAGGATCCCTTTTTTAAACGAAATCCCCGGAAACCATTATTCACTCAAATGGATATTCAAATGGGTATTTCGTACCTGGCGTCGTTTTTAAAACAAAACCGGCACCAAACCGACCTTTTGGTGGTAACCGGACATACTACCACTAAAGACTTGGATCAGGCGATAACCGGTTTCAAACCGGGGTTGATTTGTTTTACGGCGGTTTTCCGGGAGTTTGAAACCATTGTCCGGCTGGCTGAATATTTTAAAACAACTTATCCCGCCGTTTTTCTACTGGCGGGCGGCCCGCATGTTTCACTTAACCCTGAAACGGCGATCCAAAAGAGTTTTGACGCGATTTGTATCGGGGAAGGCGAGTATCCCGTTTTTGAGTTGGTGGAACAGTTGGAACAGGGAATATCCCCTGAACGGATCGATAATCTTTGGATTAAAACGGAAACCGGGATCGAGAAAAACCCTACCCGCCCATTTATTCAGGATCTCGACCGGCTGCCGTTCCCGGACCGGGATATCTGGCAAAAATGGATTAATTCCAATACGTTTCACTTTGTATTACTGGGCAGGGGTTGTCCGTTTAACTGCACTTACTGTTGTAATCACGCTCTAAAGCGCATCGCGGAGGGTAAATACGTCAGGTTCCGCTCTCCGCAAAATATAATCGCCGAGATTAAGGAACTTACCAGGCAATTTGCGGATATCAGCCATATCTATCTGGAAGTTGAAGCGATTAATCTGAATATAAATTTTTTAACCGAGTTTTGTAGTCAAATGGAGGTCTATAACCAAAGTATCGGCAACCGGATTTCTTACGGCACTAATTTCCGGATTATCCCATCGCAAAATATCGAAAATATTTTTAAGTTGTTGCAAAAGATCAATATTAACGAAATCAACATCGGTTTGGAATCGGGCAATGAAAGAATCCGTCAAGAGATGATGCATCGGGATTATTCAAATGATGACGTGCGTTATGTGGTTAAAACCGCTAAAGAATTTGGATTTTCAATTATGTTATACGTAATGATCGGGATACCTACCGAGACCGAAGGCGAGTTTCAGGATACAATCGATCTTGCCGAAGAGTGTAACCCGGAGATAGTTCAGTTAAATATCTTTTGCCCCTATCCCGGAACTGCCTTGTATAATTACTGTTTGAAGTATAAAATTATTACCGGTGAAGTCAAGGACCGGGGGCGTCATGTAGCCGGTATTGATTTACCGGGGTTCTCCGCCCGGAAAATTCAGCAGGAATATGATGATTTTATGGCGCGTTTTGGTCCGGTATCTTTTCAATATGCAAAAAAACGTAAAAAATAGGATACTTATTAAGATTAGAGGCGAATGAAGATGGTTCCGGTAGGAATTGAAGCGATGAATGTTTTCGGAGGAACGGCGTATCTGGATGTGATGGAATTGGCCAAGCATCGGGGACTTGATACCGCCAGGTTTGAAAACCTTTTAATGAAAGAAAAAGCAGTTGCCCTGCCTTGCGAGGACCCGGTCACCTTTGGGATCAACGCGGCCAAACCAATCGTTGACGCCCTTTCGGAAGCGGAAAAGGATCGGATTGAAATGCTGATCACCGCCACGGAATCGGGAATTGATTTTGGGAAGTCAATCAGCACTTATCTCCATCATTATTTGGGACTAAACCGGAATTGCCGGTTATTCGAACTTAAAAATGCCTGTTATTCAGGAACCGCGGGATTGCAAATGGGGATCAATTTTGTTATGTCTCAGGCTTCTCCGGGGGCCAAGGCGCTGGTGGTCGCAACCGATATCGGCCGGTTTATCGCGGTCGAAGCCAGCGAAGCCTTGAATTCGGATTGGTCCTTTGCCGAGCCGAGCACGGGCGCGGGAGCAGTCGCCCTTTTAATCAGTGAAAGTCCTTATATATTTCAGACGGATATCGGGGCTAACGGATACTATGGTTATGAAGTCATGGACACTTGCCGGCCGGTCCCCGACAGTGAAGCCGGTGATGCCGATTTATCGTTGATGTCGTATTTGGACTGTTGCGAGCAGGCGTTTTTGGAATATCAAAAACGGGTCACCGGGGTGGATTACCGGGAATCATTTCAATATCTTGCCTTCCATACTCCTTTTGGCGGAATGGTTAAAGGGGCTCATCGTACCATGATGCGGAAACTGACTCGATCCGATCCCGCCGCCATCGAAGCGGATTTTGAACAACGGGTGATGCCGGGAATGATTTATTGTCAGCGGGTCGGAAATATCATGGGAGGCACGGTGTTTATGTCCCTGGGAAGCACCATCGATAACGGCTGGTTTGATTCGCCCAAGCGAATCGGTTGTTTTTCCTATGGTTCAGGTTGTTGTTCGGAATTTTACAGCGGCGTGGTTACGCCCGATGGCCGGGAACGCTTGAGCCGTCTGGGGATTAGGCGTCAGTTGGACGAACGGTATCGATTATCGATGGCCGAATATGACGCCTTATTAAAAGACAGTAGCGCGGTAAAATTCGGCACTCGGAATGTCAAGCTGGATTTACAGTCGATTCCGGGAGCGATGCAATCGGGCCAGGGCAAGGAACGCTTATTTTTGGAAGAGATTCGTGAATTTCACCGTATTTACAGGTGGTTATCATGAACTATCAAGTCTCTGGCTCTTTCCCGGCGTGAGTGCGATTACAATGCTCGATTATCTTGATTAACAAATGCAGTATTTGATACAATGATACAAATGTAAAGGTGGTGACGTAAAGCGGACCAAAAAATCATTAATAAATCAAACGACTGAAAAAACCGGTATAAATATCTAAATCGAAAGGAAAACAATATGAACCAACAAGCGAGTACCAATGTATCGAATCAAAACAGTTTTTTAGGCAATCTGCGTCTCTTTAACAAAAGCGTGTGGCTTAATTTGTTAGCCTGGTTTACCATGCAGTTCAGTTTCGCGGGTATCTTCGACGTACTTTTAAATTTATATCTACTACGGTTGGGTTACGGAATCGATTACATCGGTATAGTTAATTCCGCCGGTGGAATCGGCTTTGCTCTTTTTGCGATCCCCGCCGGATTTTGCGGCACCCGCTGGGGGTATCGTAAAATGTTTATTTTGGGGCTAATTGGCGGGATAGTATTTCCCACGTTACTGACACTTTCCCAATACATCGCTTCCGGGTTGCAAGGCCCGGTTATTATTGCTTCTTACGGTTTATACTCAATTGCAATGACCTTGATCGCGGTTAACGGGGTTACTTTTTTGGCTAATGCCTCAACCGATGAAAACAGGGTTCATGTATTTTCGGTATATGCGACCATAGCGCCCCTGGCAGGATTTTGCGGCAGCCTGGCCGCCGGTTTTTTACCTAAATTGATTTCCGGTATTACCAATACTTCTCTCCAGGAAGCATTGCCGTATTCGGTGCCGTTATGGATTGTTCCGGCCCTATTTTTAATATTTTTATTCCTGTTTTTATTCCATACCAAAAGCGCCAAAACGGTGACCTCCGGTGCTCCGCAACCAGCAGTGCCGGTTACGAAAGAAAAAGCGCCGGTATCGTTTTTTGTAATCATGTTCGTTTTAACGATATTAAGAATCTCCTCGTTCTTTGACTTGTTTGTATTTTTCAATATTTATC
>JBJKPO010000125.1:0-13548 GCA_046706235.1 Bacillota bacterium
GCCGAGGAGGCCATTGCGCCGCCTTTTTTAACGGCGTCGTTTAAAATAGCCAGGGCTGCGGTAGTTCCAGGGCAGCCGCACCGTTCCAGTCCCATGGCTTCCAAAATATTGGCCACGCTGTCGCCAACGGCGGGAGTGGGCGCTAAAGACAGATCGATGATTCCAAAAGGCACTCCCAGTCTTTCAGAGACTTTCCGGCCGATCAGTTCGCCGGCCCGGGTGATTTTAAAGGCAACCCGTTTGATTTCCGCGCTGAGATCACGGAAATTACAATCGGGTAACCGCTCCACGGCGGCTTTAACCACGCCGGGGCCACTGATGCCGATGTTGATTACCGCCTCCGGTTCCCCAACGCCGTGAAAAGCTCCGGCCATGAATGGGTTATCCTCGGGTGTATTGGCGAATACCACCAGTTTGGCGCAGCCGATCCCGTTTTGTGCCCCAGTTAGTTCAGCGGTATTTTTAATCACATCAGCCATTTGCAAAATGCCGTCCATGATGATCCCGGCCTTGGTGGTGGCTACATTTACAGAGGCGCAGACTTTGGCGGTGGAAGCCAGGGCGTGAGGGATGGATGCAATCAAAACGGAGGCTCCGGGTGTGGCGCCCTTGTGGACTAAGGCCGAATAACCGCCGATGAAGTCGATTCCAAGTTCCGAGGCCGTTTTATCCAGCATTAAGGCAAATTCCTGATAATTATCGGCTTCGGAAGATTGAGCAACAAGCGATATGGGAGTTACCGCGATTCGTTTATTGATGATGGGAATCCCATAGGTTCGTTCCATAAAATGGACGGTCGCCACCAAATTTTCCGCCAGACGCTGAATCTTGGCGGCGGCTTTCCGGGCCGCGGTTTTGATCTCCGGACCGGCGCAATCCAAAATATTAATTCCCATGGTAACCGTCCGGATATCCAGATGGTAGTTTTCGACCATGGTAATCGTCTCCATGATTTCCTGCGGCGAAAACGGCATGATGATCACCTCGATTCAGATTCGATGCATATAGCGAAAAATATCTTCGTGCTGCGCCATGATTTTAACCCCCAGATTCTCTCCGGCGGTTTTTAAAGCCTCTTCCAAGACCAATAGATCTACGGAGGCCGTTGAGATATCGACCAGTAGAATCATGGCGAAAATATCCTCCTGGAGGACCGTCTGGCTGATATCGATAATATTAGCGTTGTGCCCGGCCAATACCCCGGAAACCGCCGCCACGATGCCAACCCGATCCCGTCCGGTAACCGTCACCACCACTCGTTCTTTTTCCTTCATTTTGATATCACCTCGTTACCAAGTATGATTCGGGATGATTGACGGTTACTCCTGCTGTTTTGGAAATGGATTAAATAGTACTTGGTTTATTAAAAAAGAATTTTTTATCCGGGAATTTTTAAAATACTGTTGCGTTTTTTGTTGTATAATTAATCTTGGATCATTTTTTTGGCTGTGAAACACGGTTAATGGTGATACCGGCATTACTACGTCTTTTGATTTTGAATTCGAATCGGAGGGAATTGAAATGGAATACCGATTTATCAAGGAGTTCAATCCGGACTGTTTGTTAATGAAAAGCCAATCCGGGCAAAATATATGTTTTGACAAAGCCGGACTGGCGGTGCAGATGCGGGAAAGCCTGCGCCTGGAATTGCAAAAGGAACTGAAGACAATTGTACAAAAGGAAGAACCAATTAGCCATCCTAATTTAATCAAATACTCGTCCCTGGAGAAGTATGAGGGAGAGCTTTATTTGGTAAGGGATGATGATCAGCCCGGGGAGTTTTTTCAGGTAGTAACCGCTGACATCGAGGAGGCTTGCCGGATCTTACTTATAATACTGGAGATAATGCAGGCTTACCATCGGCAAGGGATATCGATGGGCGGATTAAGCTTGGGCCAATTAAAGAAAAACAGCGCCGGGGGATTCTTTTTGCAGGATCCTCCGGTGATGAACCGTATAAATAAATTGCTGGAGCCTTTATACCGAATCGATTTGCCCCGGGAAGTCATTCGGGGCCAAATCTGGTCCGAAGCATCCGATGTTTTTAGTTGGGGAGAACTGGCGTACCGGCTGCTTTGCGGTGAGGATGCTTTTTTGGCGGAAACCCCGGAGGAACGGATTAAAAAGATCATTCAAACCAATATCATTGCTCCGAAAGATATTCAACCAAAATTAAATCCCGAACTGAGCCGGTTGGTGGCCGGCTGTTTAAACCGGCTTCCCGAGGAACGGCCGAAGGTCTCCGATTTAATCATAATAATATTACAGATGCTTAATGATGGAAACTGCCGGGTCTCCGACAGTGAGGCCATGGAATATGCCGAAAAAGCTCATAGTAATGTGAAAAAGTATGTGAGGATGGAACGTTTCCAGGCCTGGTTTCGAAAATACGGGGTGATTACTTGCATTGCGACTGGTTTGGTAATACTATTCGCGACAGTTACCATACTTACCAAATCCAAACATACCTTAACAATAGATACGTCTCCCCGGGAAGTGGTTGATTATTACTTCCAAAGTATGGGCACCTTAAATAACTTATTGCTCGATGAAATAGTATACAGGGTGAAAGATGAGGATAGTTTCAAGGGTATTATTACGAACCTGTATATCATGAATAAAGTCCAACAGGGCATGTCGTATACCATAAAGAATTTTATTACCGTATCATATCCGGAGTTAAAGATTGAATCATTAAAACAAACCAAGACCCAAGCAAAATACCGGGCCATTTTTACGTTGAAGATCATTAACCAAAAACAGATCAGGTATATTCAGCGAAATGAAGTGTTAACTTTACAGCCGGTTAATAAAGTATGGCGGATAACAAATATTGAGGTAGTTAAAAACAAGCAATGGGAGGAACCTAACCCGGCGGCGCAGCCTTCACCCGTACCCCAAGGATAAGAGATTTAATTTTTATCAAGTCGCCGGGTAATAGGCCCGGGCGATTTGGCAAGAATATTAACGGAGTATTATTGGAATGACCGCCCCGTTATTTCGCCCGGCCAAAATGGTAAATCAATGTTACGGCTTGATAAAATCATGAAATTTCCAGAGGATTTAGGTAATAAATGGCGAAAATTAAAACGCTTAAAAAAAAGAACTCTAATTCTTAACTAACTCTTAACTTTTCACTTGAATTTTGATTACTAAATCCTGAATACCTGAAAGGAATTTCCATCAAAAAACGATGAAACACGAGAATGATAATCGCGATCTTAAAAAACTGGTTGGGGATGCAGCGGCCCAATTAGTGGAAAATGGAATGGTTTGTGGGATTGGAACCGGTTCGACCGTGGCTTTTTTTATTGAAGCTTTAGCCGGGCGAATTAAAACAGAAGGTTTAGAGGTGACCGGCGTTCCAACCTCTTTTCAATCACGAATGCTGTGCCGGCAACATGAAATTCCGGTTATCGCCGCTCAGGATTGCTCCACGTTGGATTTGGCGGTTGACGGAGCCGATGAGGTTGATGACGAACTTAACGCAATTAAGGGCGGCGGCGCGGCCCATACCCTGGAAAAGGTCATCGCGTCCATGGCGCGGAGATTCGTGCTGATCGTAGATGAAACAAAACTGGTTTCCCGGTTGGGTTCGACAGTTCCGGTACCGGTGGAAGTAATTCCGGCCGCTGTTAATTATGTTAGCGAGGTTATCATTGGTTTGGGTGGGGAACCGCAATTACGAATGGGAATTACTAAAGACGGTCCGGTCGTTACCGATAACGGACAGTTTGTGATTGACGCCAATTTTAAAGCAGGGGCTGATTTAAGGGAAATTGACCGCCAATTGCATTTTATTCCCGGAGTTATTGAGACGGGACTCTTTTTTGATTTGGCTGTACAAGTTCTGGTAGGGTCAGCCACGGGAATGACGGTGAAAACAATGTGGAGGAAACATGCCGGTCATTCACCCCACTTTCGGTAGTAGAATCATAAAAAAATAGAGACTTTTATTTCGCTTATTAAAAGTGTTGTGAAAAAGTCTGTTTCTTATGAAATTCTTCTAACAAAACCTTGTTTCACAACACTTTTTCTGAAGAACTGTGATGTTTCAGCGAATAAATTAGATTTTATCACAACGCTTTTATGAAGAGGTGTCGTTATGGCAGAGGTTGTAGCGGGTAAAATTATACCAGTAGTCCTGGAACATGAGATGCGGAACTCCTTCCTGGATTATGCGATGAGCGTGATCGTTGATCGGGCGCTTCCAGATGTCCGGGATGGATTGAAGCCGGTCCATCGCCGTATTTTATACGGCATGTACGAATCCGGGGCCACTCCGGACAAGCCTTACCGAAAGTCAGCCCGTATTGTCGGCGATGTAATGGGACGATACCATCCTCATGGCGATGCGGCGATTTACGATACCATGGTCCGGATGGCTCAGAATTTTTCCTTTCGCAAGATTTTAGTCGACGGGCATGGCAATTTTGGTTCGTTGGATGGGGATCCTCCGGCGGCAATGCGTTATACCGAGGTCCGGCTGGCGAAACTGGCCATGGAAATGATGGCTGATATCGAAAAAAAGACGGTGGATTTCAGGCCTAACTTTGATGAAAGCCTGGAGGAGCCGGTGGTTTTACCGGCGCGTTTTCCTAACTTACTGGTAAACGGCTCCGAAGGGATTGCGGTTGGCATGGCCACCAAGATTCCACCGCATAACCTGGGAGAAGTTATTGATGCCGCCGCTTTGTTAATTGATAACCCGGAGGCTGACGACAAGGAATTACTGAGACTGATCAAAGGGCCCGATTTCCCGACGGGAGGAATCATCCTGGGCCGGGAGGGAATCCGGGACGCATACTTAAATGGCCGGGGATCGATTAAAGTGCGCTCCAAAACTCGTATCGAAGAGATGAGCGGAGGAAAACACCGGATAGTTGTTAGTGAAATTCCTTATCAAGTAAATAAAGCCCGGTTGATTGAGCAGATTGCCGCTTTAGTCCGGGAGAAAACGGTTGACGGGATTACCGACCTCCGCGATGAATCGGATCGCAACGATCCGGTTCGGATTGTGATTGAATTGCGCCGGGACGCCAACCCTAATATTATCCTGAATCAACTTTTGAAACATACCGCCTTGCAGCAAAGTTTCGGAGTGATTATGCTGGTTTTGGTGAATAATCAACCGAAAATCCTGCCAATCCGGGATGTATTCCGGTACTATCTGGAACACCAGCGGGAGGTCGTAACCCGCCGTACCCAGTATGATTTGGCCAAAGCCGAGGACCGGGTCCATATTTTGGAAGGTTTACGGATAGCGCTGGATCATATCGACGAAGTGATAAATTTGATCCGTTCCTCCCAGACGGTGGAAATTGCCCGTACCGGATTAATGAACCGGTTCGGGTTAAGTGAGAAACAAGCTCAGGCGATCTTGGACATGACCTTAAAACGCTTAACCGGCTTGGAACGGGAAAAGATTGAGGAAGAATATGCCGAACTAATGAAAATGATCGCTTATTACCGGGAGCTACTGGCGGATGTGCAAAAGATCATGCAGGTAATCAAGGGAGAAATGCTGGCGATTAAAGAAAAGTTTGCCGATCCGCGCCGTACTGAAATCCTTGCCAAGGAAGATGAATTTGTCGCCGAGGATCTGATCGCCGATGAAGATATTGTGGTTACCATTACTCATTTCGGTTATATCAAACGGCTGCCGGTGACCACTTATCGCAATCAGCGGCGGGGCGGCAGGGGGATTACGGGCCTCTCAACCAAGGAAGAAGATTTTGTCGAGCATTTGTTTATTACCTCAACTCATGAAAATATTTTGTTCTTTACCAATCAAGGACGGGTATACACCCTAAAAGGCCATGAGATCCCCGAAGCCGGCCGGCAAGCCCGCGGGACCGCCATTATTAATCTGTTACAGGTGCAACCCGGGGAACGGGTGAACGCGGTGATTCCTATAAAGGAGTTTGACACCGGCCATTTTCTATTGATGGCCACCCGGGAAGGAGTTATCAAAAAGACTATCCTCCAGGAGTTCGGTTCGATTCGGCGCGGGGGCTTAATCGGAATTACGCTGGATCAAAACGATGAGTTGATTGAGGTCAAATTGACCGACGGCAGCCAGGAAATGATAATGGTCACCCAAAACGGCCAATCGATCCGCTATCCTGAAACCGATGTCCGTCCGACAGGCCGGACCGCCCGCGGGGTTAAAGGGATTTCGCTTGAGCAGAATGATTTACTGGTCGGAATGGATATTGTGCGTGAGAGGTCCGATCTCGTTGTAATTACCGAGTTTGGAATGGGAAAACGCACCGATTTAAATGAATACCGGGTTCAATCTCGGGCCGGAAAAGGAATCAAAACCATCAAATTAACCAAAAAGCATGGACCGGTTATTGGAGTGAAAGTAGTTTCCGAAAGTGATGAGTTGATGGTCATTACCGCGGAACGTGTTATCATTCGCATGAGTGTGAAAGCTATTTCCCAAACCGGTAGAGACACTCAAGGAGTTAAGATCATGAAATTGGATGACAAAGACAGAGCAGTAACATTGGCAAGGGTAATTGGAAATGGAAAAGACGAGGATGAAGGAGCAGGTTGATTTTCCGGGTTGTGCGCGAATCCATGGTAAGATTATCGAACCGAAGCCGGTATATTTGATTCGGGAGGCTCCGAAGAAAGGCCCAGATACTTAATCATACCGGTTTTTTATTTTAAATATGAACCGATAGATTGGAGGTAACAGGATATGGAATATTTCACCCTAGGCAATACCGGTCTCCGGGTATCCGGGTTATGTTTCGGGGTTTTACCAATGGGGCCGCTTCAGGCCAATTTGAGTATTGAAGACGGCGGTTCCTTGATTTTGGAAGGATTGAACCGGGGCATTAATTTTATCGATACCGCCGAACTCTACCAGACTTATCCGCATATCAGATGGGCACTGGAACGTTTCGACGGAAAGGCCGTGGTCGCCTCCAAATCCACTGCCGCTACTTACCGGGAGATGCATGAGTCGGTTAAAAAATGCTTAAACGCTTTAAATAGTGATTATTTGGATATTGTTCATCTTCATGCGGCCCGTGATCCCAATCCACTGATTAATCGGGCCGGGGCTTTGGAGGCGTTACTCGAATTAAAAAGTAAGGGCATCATCCACGCAGTGGGTCTGGCTTCTCATTCCGTGAAAGGAGTTCTAAAAGGTGCGGAGGATGCAAGGATTGATGTAATATTTCCGTTGATTAACCGCGCCGGATTAGGAATTATTGACGGCGGGGTGACGGAGATGAAGCAAGCGATTGCCATGGCCCGGAATCAAAATAAAGGAATTTATGCCATGAAGGCCCTGGGTGGCGGCAACCTTTTGGAGGACGTCGCCCAAAATATCGATTTTGTCCGGTCTGAGGTTGGAGTACCGGTGATCGCCGTCGGGATGCTCCGTAATTTTGAGCTGGAGATGAATTTGGCTATTTTCGAGGGCCGGCCCGTACCGGACCAATTGATTAATCAATCCAAACAATACCGGAAAAAAGCTCAAGTAGTATTTATGTGCAAGGGATGCGGGCATTGTATCACCGTTTGTCATAACGATGCAATCCAAATCGTCAACGGCAAGGCGGTAATCGATGAGGCACGCTGCCTGCTTTGCGGTTATTGCAGCCGGGAGTGTCCACAGTTTGCGATCCGGGTGATATAAATTTTATTCGTTATCAAAGAGACTCTCAATTAGGGAAACCGACTAAATCAAGGGTTCCCCTGGAGTATTCTTGTATGAAAATGCCAGACTGCATACATCACTGCTAAAAAGATTCCATTTGTTTTGTGTGTTTTAAGATACTGTGATAATGAAGAAAAATTCTTATTAAGAATTTATAAAATTTGGAATAAGTTTATTTACAAGTAGAACATATGTTTGATAATTTAGAATTAATATCTGATCTGTAATGGGGTTGATCCACTTTGATTACAATTGATTACCTGCAAGTAATTTCTGACGGAATGATGTCTCAATTATTCCCGAAACATTATGAATTATTATCTGGAATAATAGAAGTTTATGAATTAGAGTTAGCATATTTGGAAAGCCAACTTCTCAAAGAAGAAGAAATAATTAGCAATGGTGCTTATTTTGCTCGTATTGATGATAGATTAACCCGACATTTTTTAATGTGTCAAGGAGAAGCAATTAAGTTACCCTATTATTCATCATCAAGATTAAAATCGTTTTTCCAAACATATCAATTTAAAACCAGTTACGCAACCCACGGGTTATTTCCATATCGAGGGAAATTTCACCCACAAATGATTAAAGCATTGATAAACATTATGGGATTAAAACCAGGAAATATGGTGCTTGATCCAATGATGGGTTCAGGTACAGTGTTATTGGAAGCGAAATTAATGGGAATAAAATCAATTGGATTTGATATTAGTCCATTTTGTCGTTTTATGACCCAGGTGAAGTTGGATGGTTTATTTATTCCACCTGAACCAATTAAAACTTTAATGAAAGAAAGTCGAATGGTTTATGAGTTCTTCAAAAACAGTTGCAAAGAACAATTCTCAAAGACACTTTATAAGAATCAAGAGACAATGTTAATTGAGGAATCTTTTAAATTTAGTGAGGTTTTTAAACTGACACTAAGTAATGAAACAACGCCAATATTCAAATTTTTACTTCTCGCTTATTTGGACAGTGTGGGATATTCGGAAAGGAGTAATAAAAAGAGTCACTTTGAACAATTCCAAGCCATCATTGAACGCTATTTGTTTGTTATTGAAAAAATTCAACGAAGTATAGCGGGTATAGAAAATGAATTGGCGGAAGCAATAGCGTTAGAAGGAGATGCCCGATGCTTACAAATAGAAGATGAAAGTATAGACGGAATTATTTTTTCTCCACCTTATAGTTTTGCTATTGACTATTTGGAAAATGATTTATTTCATTTGAATTATCTACAGGTAGATATCAAAGCACTTCGGGAAAATATGGTTGGATTACATGGTAGAACATTTAAAATAAAATACGATTTCTATCTCATCGATATGAAAATTATTATTTCGGAATGCGCTCGTGTCCTGCGACCGGGAAGGTTTTGTACTATAATTATTGGTACCAATGATAATCAACTACGTAAAATTTTGAAAAAACCTACCGATAGTATTCAAACTTTAGATGAAATAATGATTGAATTCGGTTCGATATATGGTTTAAAGCTAATCCGAAAAATCGAACGGCAAATAACCGGGATGGTAAATACAATGCGTACCGAATCTATTGTTATTTTACAGAAAGAGTCTTAGATTAATGAACGGCCGTCTGTTCCTTTAGGTATTCTGGGAACTTGATTGCTAACTGCATCATGTTCAATCGCAATTACCGCCAAAAAGCCTTCATCCACTTTTAATGAACGCCATAAATCAAAATAGGGTTCAATTTCCGGATAATTCCCGATACGATCAGTCAAATATTTATACATTTTTCGAGTTGGTAGAATAAGAACACCACCAATAAGTATGCCCTTTATTATTCCAAGAGCCATTTTATTAAGAGCGCGGTGACTTGATGAGATATTTCCGGTTTCCCATTCCACACAGAAAAATTTTTTTCCAACTTTATAGGTGGCATCAATCGGTCCGGGTTGTTTTAATTTAGCAATATCGATCTTGGTTTCCAAATCCCATCCCATTTTGGCAAGATATTTCATACATTCATCCTTAATTGGCTTTACACCATTTCCTTCACCACGGGACTTTCCGGGTTGATCAAAGAGGGTGAACGAACCGGAGCCTACCGGCCATTCAATTTTCTGAATTGCTTGTAATATATACTCTTCAATTCGCTCCCAATCCGATGAATGAGAAAAATCTCCGGTATCAATCAATCGTTCAAATCTTTCAACTTTCACTTATATCACTTCCTTGATTAAGGTTCATTTCAGTATTTATTTCATGTATAAATTGTTCAGGTTTATATCCCATACAATTAGCTATTGAAAAAATCGTGTTTAGTGTAGGGTTACGAAGACCGCGTTCCAAAAGGCTAATATAAGTGCGATCTAGTCCACTATGATATGCGAGTTCCTCTTGAGACCAAGCTTTTATTTTTCGCAGGCGTTTTAGCGTGAGTCCGAATGCTTGTAATAAATCCATTTTTAAACCTCCTGTCAGAAATAGCCTAAATAAAAAGAGACTAATAGTCTACGGACTATAGTCTGCAAAAACTCTTAACAAAATGTATTAAAAATGGTATTATTAATATAAAATTTGGTAAGGGGTTAGATGAAGTGAAGGATACTTTCTTTCGATCTCTAAATATACATGATGACATCCAATTGAAAACTTTCTCGAAATCCTCAGGGATAAGTGTTTCGAAGTTAAATTACTATAACGTATCCGGCATCTTCCCATCTCTACATGATCTTCAAAGAATACTTCAAGTAAGTGGTTTAAGTGAAAATCAACTTCGATTAAGTCTTGGTATATTGAATAGCTCTTTACTTCGGGCAATTCAACAAAATGCTGCTGAAATACAGAAGATAATTGGTAATAAACAAGATGATCATACTGAAGCCAGTTATAAAGAGGTTTTTTCGACTCCTTATGGAACTATGTTTCAAGGAGATTGTATATCCTTAATGGATACTATTGAAAATGAATCAGTGGATTTGATTTTTGCCGATCCTCCATTTAATCTGAACAAAACATATGAATCAGGAATTAATGATTTACGGGATGAACACGAGTATTTAACCTGGACTGAATCTTGGGTGCTTAAATGTATTGATCTTCTTAAAGAAGGAGGCTCTATTTTTATTTGGAATATTCCGAAATGGAATACTTACATTTCATCAATTCTTAATCAGTATTTGACATTCCGGCATTGGATTGCCGTCGATATCAAATTTTCTTTACCAATTAAGAATAAACTCTATCCGTCTCATTATTCACTACTATATTACACAAAAGGTGATAAGCCGAGAGTTTTTAACGAACAGAGGATTCCATTAGAGAACTGCAGGCATTGCGGTGGAGATATCCGTGATTACGGCGGTTATAAGGACAAGCTCAATATCAACGGAATCAATGTAACGGACGTTTGGTATGATATTCCACCAGTCCGTCATAGCAAATATAAGAACAGAGATAGTAACGAATTGTCATTAAAACTATTGGAACGTGTGATTAGCATGGCGTCAAATGAAGGAGATTTAGTATTTGATCCGTTCGGGGGAAGTGGAACGACTTACATTATAGCGGAAATGTTGAAACGGAGATGGATTGGTGTTGAAATAGGGGATGTATCGATGATTCAAAAACGCTTTGATGATATTGACACTCAAAAGGAATTTATTTTAGATATCCAACGAAATAAAAATACCTTATTTACCCCCGAAACTCGGAAAAAACGGATTAAGAACGGGCATTGGCTACCGGAGACACTAAAGAAAGTTATTAAGACTGGTAATCTATCTGAAGATAAAGAAATATCAAGCAGTATTAAATAGGAAAGAGGGGCTATTCAATGGAAAATACGACTCCTTCTCTTCAAGATTTTTCTACTATAAACTCTTTTGTCAATAAATATAAAACTGATTATAAACTCCAAGATGCAACTAGTGCTTTTTATTTCTTGGTTTTGCAATTGTTATTAGGATTGCAAGAGGATGAAATAAGAGATTCGATAACAGATAGTAATTTTTTAAAATTAACTGGGAATGCTTCAGGACATGATAGGGGAATAGATGCAGTTTATATTGATTATAGCAAAGAGTCTTGTACAGTTAATTTATTTAACTTTAAATATACCGAACAGTTCGAGAAGACAAGTAATAATTTTCCATCGGGAGAAATTGATAAGATATTAGGTTTTCTCCGTTCATTGTTTTCTAAAGACTTACAGTTGAAAAATGATATTAATCAATTGCTGTTTACAAAAGCAGAAGAAATTTGGAATATATTTACCGAACAAAATCCCAATTTTGTTATTCATATATGTTCAAATCACTACAATCCATTTGAACCAAGGGAGAAAACAAGATTTGAAAGGGCAGTAAATGAATATTCTAATTTTAAAATCGAATATCATTTGATGCCGAATTTTGTGAATATGTTAACAAAAAAAGGCAAAAGAGATGTTAATGCCAAAATTAGGGCTATTGATTATAATTATTTCGAAAAATCAGACGGAGATATCCGTGCTTTAGTAGTAGATGTTGATATAAGAGACTTATTACGCATTGTAATCAACAATGACGACTTAAGAATTAACCCAGAACCAATGGAGTA
Organism: Bacillota bacterium; assembly: GCA_046706235.1. GTDB lineage: Bacteria > Bacillota > UBA4882 > UBA8346 > UBA8346 > JAEZJQ01. The sequence continues at coordinate 12,250 of JBJKPO010000125.1, forward strand.
TGCTGAATTGGTTAAATATGACATTTTAGAAGATGCCTTTGAAGACAATGTTAGGATTTATATAAAACAAAGGTCAAAAATAAATCGTAATATCAAAAAAACAGCCTTATCCGATGAAAACCATAGATTTTTTTATTTTAATAATGGTATAACAATTACTTGTGACAATTTTAGTTATTTGAAAAAAAGTAGGGCACCAGTTGTTGAGCTTAAAAATATTCAGGTTGTGAATGGTAGCCAAACAATTCATGCCTTGTATGATGCTTTTAAGGAGCAACCTGATAAATTTGAGGATGTAGATATATTATGTAGAATCTATCAAACACAGAATCCCGCTTTAAGTACTCAAATTGCAGAATATACAAACAGTCAAAATCCTGTTAATAGCCGGGATATCCGATCTATTGACATTATACAGCAAAAACTCGAACAAGAGTTTTTAGCTTTAGGATTGTTTTATGATCGTAAGAATAACCAATATAGTGATAAACCAAAGGATTTTAGAATTGATGCCGAAAAAACCGGACAAGTATTAATGGCAATGTTTAATAAAATGCCATCTGAAGCAAAAACTAAAAAGGCATCAATCTTTGCGGATGAATATGATAATATATTTAATGATAATATTACTGCAGATAAAGTTTTATTAGCATATAGATTATTTGAACGAATTGAAAATGAAAAGAATATAGTCAAAGATAAATCTCTTAATCAGGAAAACTTTGATGATGATAGCTATATTATTTATACATCTTATTGGTTATTATATATTTTAAGAATATTGGCTGAAAATGATTCGATTGATTTAACGTATAACAATATAGACATAATTTGGAATAAGTATTCTGAAGCAAAAGTTATTATCGAGAAGATCATTATCAATGAAAAGCAAAACAATAAAAAAGATAAATATAATCCCGCAGCATTTTTTAAACACAATAAACCTAAAAAGTATTTAGATGAATACGAAAATAACAATATTGAAGAAGCTGCTCCTACAAGTGAAAGTTAGTGATAGATTATATATTGACAACTACAAATAATCTAACTCCTTTATGTGTGCACATTTATTTTCTACTCAAGCTCAATTAACGCTAGTTCCAATTTATAATCCGCTTTACCATCGGATTTTCCAAAGCCCATTCCCACCAATTTTTTACTGTCGGGACTGAAGGAACTGGCGGTTACAATTACCGGTTTACCAAGATATTCGGGATGATTTGGATTCGTTGGAGTAGGTTAGTCATTGCGATGTCAACTGCAACTATGCTAAACCGGTTTGAGTGACTTTTTGGGCCA
>JBJKPO010000126.1:0-4311 GCA_046706235.1 Bacillota bacterium
CCTTTGGGTTATAAAAACGTGTCACGAATTCCCGCCCGATTTTGTTGATTTTCAACTGCCCCCGGCAATGCAACTGATATAATCTTTCGATAAAGGAAATAAGCCGGCTCAAGTCACCGTTCGAACGATAAACACCGGTAAACGGATATTTCCAAATAACATGCCGGCCATTCGCCAAAGCTTCCAAAACCATAAACGATAAACCGTCATACTGGGTCAACCGGACCAGTAAGGTAATTTCCCGGTAAAGTTCGGCCATATTGTCAACCCAACCGACCGGAATTAAGTTGGAAGGCCAGTCAGTATTGCGTTCGATAGTTGGGGTAGCCACCGCTAAAAATACGATCTCGGGAAACCGTTCCGCTAATTTAACGATAGTCCTTTCACCATAAAACTCGGACTTCTCGGATGGCAAATAAGTTAACACCACGAACTTTCCGGGAAGTTCCTTGACTTCGTCGGGAAAAACCGCCGGAGTAAGCGGGGTGACTTTGCCGGTTAACCCTAATTCGACCAGTTCGGCGGCGGTCCATTTCACTTCAGTCCAGTGAACTACTCTTTTAACCAATAATGAAGAAAATTTATGCCCCATGCCACGCCAGGCTTTCATCTCCAAAATATCGGCGCCCACCCAGTGAAAAATCATTTTTTTCTTCAACCGGAGCGCCAAATGATAAAACCGGTTTGGGCGCAAGTCTCCTCCCATCAAATAGATCAAATCGGAATGCCACATCGACAACCATTTCCCAAGCTTAGATTTGGGCAACGTCATGAAAATATAATTTGCGCCCGAATCCGTCCCGTAGTTATCCTTTAATTCGCGCAATTTATTTACTAAATACGGATATCCCAAAATTAAAACCCTTTTCGGTTTATCAGCTTTCATTTTGGTCCCACCTTAAGCTTTTGTCCCAAAAATTTTCATAAAGTATGCCGGGCGGCACTTCGCGCGGTTAATTTCCCGGCTTGTTCCAAAACGGTTGTCCCAATCGGGGCGTAAATGGCGGCGTCCACCCGGTAATTTAAATAGGCCGGAAACCGTTCCAATCCAATTTAAGGTGGTGATCCGGTTCAAGCCTTGAAAAAGACCGCTGATATTGGTTAGCAATAAACCCAGCGGCGAAAAATACACGACCGGCCAAACAATTTTAGAGATGGAGCGGAGAATAACCCGCGAATAAATCCAAACAACAATGTTCTAAAATTTTCTATCTATAAAAATAGAGGACATACTCCCCAATTTAATTATATCTTATTTATCCGGTTTTGCAATCGGAATTATGAGCGATTGTTTAGTTGAGCTTACCACTAAGGGGATTTCCCTTTAACCTTTTTACTAAACCGATACAACCAGTTTTTATTTCTTTCGCTTTTTAATTATGATATAATCCTTTTGTAATATCCGCAAAATAGCTATCAGATCATACGGGAATTAAATTGATAATTTATAATGATGATAAGTATGATAAGTTATAACAATTCCAGGAGGTTAAAATATTGGATAACTCATATCAAACAAACCAGGAAACTGATGATATCCGGGAGCAGTTGTTTTTTTATAAAAAAAGCTTTATTGATATGGGAAAACTACAATTAAAGACACCTGAAGATTTTATAACCGTATCTAAAAAGCAAATTTTTATACTTGGTTTACTTAAACGCAGTATCGACATCATCGAAGGATTTATCAGCCTGATCGATACCGGAAACCGTATCTGCGTCATCGCAATTATCCAGGTTTATATGGATACTTTCTTCAGGATATCTTACCTAACCTCATTGAAAGATCCGGGGAAATTTGGAGAAAAAATGATCAATGAGTATTCACTGATTGGGATCAAAGAAATGGACGGCAATATAATTGCGTTAGAGAAACTCGTTAATCTTGCCGCGCACCAATTTGAATGGTTTGAGGAACTATACAATCAGCTTGAGGAAGTTGCCTGTATATCCGAACAAAAAGCTTTTATCCCGGAAATTAGTGTTAACAGGGAAAACCCGGCTATTTTCATGGCAATCAGCGATAGTTTAAATAATACTCAAGATATGAACCTCAAGGTTTATTACCAAGTAATGATCCAGCTTTCAAAAGGGATTTTAGAATTGGCAAGTAATCATATCTCTAAGTAAGACCTATTCTTTTTTATCCGGGTTATTATTCGTTTTCACCTTGTGCCGCGGCTTCTTTAAGATACGCGAATTTGGCGCGAATTTTATCCCATTTGGCATTTACATCAGTTGCCAACCTGACGCGAGTATTCTGTTTATGCCAATCATTATATTCATCTTCCGCTTGTTCGTAATAATTATTAACATTTGTAGGCTCATCAAGCAGCATTAATTCTGCTCTTGCATGCAAATATTCCGTATATAACCCTTCTACTATTTCACTGATAAAAAAATCAACGCAAGGTGACTCCGTCCATCGTTTTCTGGTAAATACCGCTTCATTTAATGTTTCTCTCCAGTTGTTCTCTTTCTTAGTTACTTCTTTTAATGCATATAACACTCTTCCTAAATTGAAAATAGCATATCCTTCCCATAACTTTATACTTTGGTCATCATATTCCTTGGCAAGTTTTATAGTCTTTTCTAACGCTTCTTTTGCATTTCCAAGGTTTTCTGTTTGATGCTCATTACTTTTTTTGCTATATTTTCCGATTTTGTGAAACGATAAACCCAAATAATCATAAGCAACGATCCTCACTATCGGATTTAGTGATTCTGGGATTGATAATTCTTTGAGTTTTTTAGCTATATTCAACTTCATTTAAACACTTATATTCTTCGTCAAAAAAATCCAGTAGTTTTTTATTAACGGATATTTTTTGGCCTGAATTGTCTTCAATCAAATTTCGATAATTTATCTTGTATTTTTCATCTTGTAAAATATTCGATGGTTCTAGTTTTAAGTTTTCCTTAATAAGCGTGGAGATCTGTTGTTCTAGTTCACTAATATCATCCTCAACAAGACTTATGAAAAATTTTCCCTCAAGGTCAGTTGGAATTTCTATTTCCCCTTTTTTCGCAAAAATTCTATATTTCCCTTCGCCTACTGTATGTAAAACATAACCTAATTCCAATAATACATTTTGCCTCGCCCGAAATTGAAATTTATTCTCAAGTTCCTTTTTTAACTCACCGATACTGGCTTCTTTATTTCCTTCGAATGAATCCTTCCATTTATCGAATAAATTATTCCATTCTTTCACCGAAATCCCATAATCATCAGGCGTCATAAAAATTAACGCCGCGGAAATATCTTTAAATCTCGTTTTAAATGTTTGATAAATAGTCTCAAATTTCGATTTACTCAATTCATCCGAATCAATTGCTTGAGATGTAACTCTATACCCTTCTTTTTCATACTTATCTATGATTTTCCTTGCCTGTTCCAAGTATTTTTTTTTGTGTCCATAAATAATTCCTATTGTATGCTTTGGTTTCAACATAAAAAACCATCTTCTTCCAAAAGAAGTATAAATTAATGCGATTGAAAATAATATTGATTATTATATAACCCAAATTTTTATAATATAATACTACTATATATATAATTAGATGTAAAGAATTTTTTAGATTGACGTTATCCTGATATAATAAAAGGGATAAAATAATAATACTTTTAATCTAAATCATATCTTTCTTATAAATGGTGTGTTGAAAATATGATTGCATGGAGGTAATATTAACCATGAGAGTGATAACTATTTCATTAAAAAGAGCACTACATGTTGACGTATAAAATAAGTATCACTTTTAGACATGAATTTAATTGAAAACCGAAAGGCAGATTAACATGAATCCGCAATTAACCAATATTCCGAAAGTCGAAATGCATTTACACCTTGAGGGCGCGATACGCCGGGATACGTATCTCGAGCTGCGCCGAAAGCAAGAGCCTTTCTACTACCTTGAAAGTAAAGCATCCGTAATCTTCCAAGCTGCATAAATACAAGTGGAGAAACGGAGTGAAACGTTAAATGCCTATCAGACAGGCTTCCTTGAAAGATATTGAAAAAATTATGGAGCTAATTAGGAATTGTATTAGCGACATGGAATCGCAAGGTATTTACCAATGGAACGAATACTATCCCACCGCCGAAATTTTTAAAGAAGATATCAAGAGCGGGTCATTGTATGTTTGGGACGATAACGGCAATTGTTCGGGAATTGTCGCAATCAACGAAGAGCAATCCCCGGAGTATCAAACATTGAATTGGTTGGTTGAAGGCGGAAAAGTATTGGTAATCCATCGCTTGGCCGTGGATCCCCAGCGGCAAAAGCAGGGAATAGGCCGGCGGCTGATGG
>JBJKPO010000127.1:0-1215 GCA_046706235.1 Bacillota bacterium
ATTTGAGTTTTAATAGTGGCAACCAGGTTAAAACTCCTTCGGAGGGGTGCTCCGTATATAACGCCGGGGAAGAGGTTAACCGGCAAAGAGCCGGGGATTTGTTTCGGAATTTTACCGGGAACGAAGCTCCGGCCGATGGCGTCGTTTATCCGGACCTGGCAAAAGTAATTGAACTAAATCAGTTAATCGGCAATGAAACCTTGGGGTTATTTGGAAAACTATTGCATGAAAAGGGATTTCAAACGGCCGCGATTGGGAATGCCGATAGTGATATAAAAAACCGGTATGCCGCCACGGCAATTATCGATCAAAACGGAATAGTCGACTGGGGAGCGGTTGGACCGGAAACAGTACTTAATGATCCGTTTTTTCCGGGCGGGAAACGGACCAATCCGTCTCAAATCCTTAGATACCGGCAAATCTTTGCCGGTAGAGCACAGGTAACCGTTATTACTTTGGGTGATTTGGAACGAATTGAGCGCTATGGTACATACTTAAGCAAGGACCGTTGGATTTATTTACGTCGTGAAGTTTTAAAAAATTATGACCGGCTCGCCGGAGAACTTATTGCGGGAATCGATTTTCACGCGACATTACTGATTCTTTTTACGGCTTTGCCGTCAGGAATTGATCAAACTTCCGGTTCGCGTCTAACTCCGGTACTGGTTAAAGGTCCGGGGTTCGGAGCGGGATTGCTTTACTCACGCAGCACTCGGAAAGCCGGTATATTGACCGAGTATGACTTACCGGTCACGGCCCTTAACTTTTTAAATATCGATACCCGGGGATATTATCAGGGTTATCGTCTGATCGTAAAACCGGGGCAATGGCGGACGATAATTGGTCAGCAGGACGGATTAATCAAAAATTACAATTTCCGTTGGCCACTGTTGACTGCTTACGGGTATTTGTAGATTGGGCTGTTTTTGTTAATGATTTTAGGATTGATCCTGGAGTTTGGAATCAGGTTGATTCGAAGATTGGAAAGGGTATATCTTTTTTTAATTACTTTTCCGGCGATATTTTTAATTGAGGCCTTGATAAATCCGCTTGATTGGATCTCAGTGATTGCTTGGACTTTTGTATTAAGTGGGTTATTTCTGGGAACGGCTTTATTGATATCAAAACAGGATCTGTTCGGGACTTTCGCGGTAATCGGTATAATTACAGTTGGCTTTATATTATTAGATATTTTTAGTAATGGGTATTGCGAAT
>JBJKPO010000128.1:0-10955 GCA_046706235.1 Bacillota bacterium
CACTACAACACCCGCACCGAACTGCTGGAGAACGTAGTCTTTGCCTTGGGAGGAAGGGCCGCGGAAATTATTGCCCTGGAAGAAATCAGCACCGGCGCCCGTAGCGATCTGGAACGGGCCACCAAAACCGTGCGCAAGATGATTACCGAGTATGGCATGAGTGAAAATCTCGGCTATTTGACTTTGGGACACGGCCATGAGGAACAAATCTTTTTAGGCCGTGATATCGCCCGTGATAAAAATTACAGCGAGGAAATCGCGGCTTCAATTGACCGTGAAATCCGCCGGATAATGGATGATTCGTTTAAACGGGCCACTCAAATACTTGAGGAACACCGCGGGTTGCTGGATTCGGTGGCCAAGACCTTGCTTGATAAGGAAACTATCGAAGGCGAAGAATTCCTGGCATTACTGGGAGATAAACCAAAAGACGCCGAGAATAATGAGAATAACCCCCAACCGGTTTGAGCGAAATAACAAAGCTATGATGATTGGCCCGGTATATATCCGGGCCAATCTTATAATTCATCTGACTTTTATAAGGGTCGAAACCATACTTTCACGGAATCCGGATTTGTAAAAATAAGGCTCCAACAAAGACAATTACTAACCAAGGTATAGGTGCCAATAGTTAATTCATGTCCCTCAGTACATATAAATAACTTAAGGATCAGTAATTCTCCTTAAAATAACAACGGATTCAGAAGCCAGTCCTAAACTTTATACTAATAGCTTTTATAAAGGTCGAGGGAAGCCCTCGCGGGGTCCGGGGTGTCCCCGGTACCCTTAAATCCATCTTCCCCGAGGTCGCGTTTGTAAAAGCGACTTTAGGGGAAAAGGATAATTCACTCAATATAACTACCATAATTCTTGGGAGGAACTATGAATAATAGTTATCTGAATGCCGTTTATACTCATCTGATCCTGGAGAAGGATTACGAACCGCTCCGAACCGGAACCGGAACCATTGTTTATAATGAAGCGATCAGAGTTTTGCAGAAATATCGAAATGGAGTTCACTATCTGGTCGAACTGGTGAATGGAGACGGATTCAATGCGGCCTCGCTTACTTCAAAGTTCGAATCGGCCCGTCAAATGCTAATGGAGGCAGATAACCAACAAATTATCCATTTGATAATGGTGGTGGTTTTCAATGATACTCCGGTTAATGAAAAGCTTCAAGCACTGGAGATCTTGAAAGACTCTTCAATCATGGTCCGGAGATACTTGTCCGGCTTTATGGTTAATTTACAACAGCATGGTATTAATCGTTATGAACGGACCAATCTTCCGTCCGACGGAGTGGATCGAATATTAAAGCGGTTTTTAACCACTACAAATAATGAATACGAAATCTTGCCGGATATCGGCCGGATTCTTGCCCAAAAAGCCGGCGATTATACTATAAAGCTTAAAGCGGATAAACCCACCATTACCTACACCTTAATCGGGATAAATGTAGCGGTATGGCTATTTTTTATCGCTCTTTCCTACCTCCAAAATACCGGGTATAATCAACAAATAGCTTCTTACGCTAAAATCAGCGAGTTAATCGTCCGGGGTGAATATTGGCGCTTTATCACGCCTATCTTTCTTCACGCCGGCATGTTTCATTTATTAGTAAACAGTTACTCGTTATATGTTCTTGGCCAACATGTGGAGCGAATTTACGGGCATTCCAAATTTATAATCGTCTATCTGGTAGCCGGGATTTTAGGTAACATCGCCAGTTTTTCATTGTTCCACACTCCTAGAGTATGGGGGGTAGGAGCCTCAGGGGCTATTTTCGGGTTACTCGGGGCTTTACTATATTTTGGTTTAGAGAACCCCAAGGTTTATAAGAAATATTTCGGTTATAACGTATTAGCCACGATAATCCTGAATGTAGCGATTGGTTTTTCCCTTTCGGGCATCATCGATAACTTTGCCCACCTGGGCGGACTGGCCGGCGGTTTTTTAATGTCCGGAATTGTCAGGGTGAACGCGCCCGCGAAAAAATGGCCCGGCAGTGATCTATTCCTGTTAGTTACTATAACGCTTACTCTGGCCGGATTATTATATGGGTTTGGCTACTGGGGGCGTTGACGGGAGAAGATATATCAATTCTTTTAAACGGTGTACTATAATTTTTTTACGTTGCATATCGTAATGGTAAATTGAAACAAAAGGAAAAGAACGCAACAGACAGAAATAAAACATATAATTAGATACATTTTAGGAGCATGCGATGGACTTAACCGCTTTTTTCAATTCACCCCTTTTTACCTGGCTAGTGCTGCCGTTTTTAATATTCATAGCCAGGATCGGCGATGTCACAATCGGTACAATTCGAATTATTATTGTATCCAAAGGTAAAAAGTTGCTGGCTTCTTGTTTGGGCTTTTTTGAAGTCCTGATCTGGATTACGGCAATTAGCCAAATTATGAAACACTTGAATAATCCGATCTGTTATATCGGTTATGCTCTCGGTTTTGCCATGGGAAATTTTATCGGGATCATCGTGGAGGAAAAACTGGCGATGGGAACCCTGATTATAAGAATATTTGCCAACGGATACGCGGCCGAATTGATAAATTCTTTGAAAACGGCCGGTTGCGGGGTTACTTGCCTGGACGGCTACGGTACCACCGGACCTGTAAATGTGGTTCATACGGTAATTAAACGCAGTATACTCCCCGATGTCGAGAAACTTATCAAACAGTTTAATCCCAAGGCTTTTTATGCCATTGAAGAAGTCCGCTCAGTCAATGCCGGGGTGTTTCCCGTTAAAAATCATGCTTCCATAGGCAAGATCATCTGTAACTGCTATAAAAGGAAGTAAATAAAGATTGGATTTGAAAATGTATGATAAAGACAAGCTTGGATTATTGAATTCAAGCTTTTTCTTATTTAAAACTCGGTAAATGAAAAAATGTTACTGGAAAAAAATATCCAAGAGTGATATAATTAATAATCTTTAGCATATCTTCTATACTAAGTCGCATTTAGCTTGTGTACCCGCGCCACACACGAAAATTAATCTGAGTTAAGCTTCAAGTAATGAGAGAATATTGGCGGAATCGTGACTCCCGGTACATATAATCATGAAGGAGCAGGTCGAAGCGCCTTATACATCGATCCAGTTGAGCAATTTATAGTAGTTTGTTTTACACCAACTCCAATCAAATGGCTGCCGGAATCCGTGGTTAATCCCAGGCAGATTATGTGGTCGGGATTGCAATAAATTTAGAGGGGTGATATTTTTGGCAGATATTCAAATTCATCAAGGGAAAACCGATGTTTCCCCGGAGGAAGCCGGATTTAACCCGGTGAAACTCGAACAACTGGATGTCTTTTTTACCGAATTGGTGAATCAAAAGAAGTTGCAATGCGCCAGTTACTTATTATCGCGTAACGGGAAGATATTTGCCGCCAGGTCCATGGGAAAGCTGACTTATGAGCCGGATAGCCCGGATTTTATGCCGGATTCGATCCGCTGGATCGCATCCATTACCAAGTCGGTTACTGCAATTGCAATTATGAAGCTGATCGAAGACGGCAAAATATATCTGGAACAACCAGTGATGACCATTTTGGAGGAATTTAACACGCCGATACATAACCGGATTAAAATTTTTAATTTATTGACGCATACTTCGGGGTTGAAAGGCATTCCCGGATATTTTGCCGAACCGTATCCCGAGGATGACCGAGAACAAAAACCGGTTGAAAATTGGATCAAAAAAGTACTTGAAGGTCCGTTACAAGCGGAGGTAGGTACGGAGTGGATTTATTGCAATAACAATTATGTTTTGTTGGGTGAAATCATTACCCGGGTATCCGGCATGAAATATGAGGATTATATCATCGAAAACATATTAAAACCTCTTAAAATGGAGCGGACTTGCTTCGGAATACCCCAGGATAAACAAAATCAGACTTGCGTGGTTCTCGAATGGGAAAAGGAATTCTTTATCCAAGAAGGACCGGGGAAAAACAATCCCTGGTCCTCCGCGGGCGGTATAAACACTACTTTATACGATCTCCAAAAGCTGGGTCAAATGATGCTGAATCAGGGAAGCCTGAACGGAGCCCGGATCGTCAGCCGTAAAACAGTAGAGGCCATGACCCGTAATCAATTGAAAGATATTCCGGCCTTTTATTGGGGCGCTAAAATCAAGGCATTGGATTTCGGACTTGGCTGGTATTTACGTCCCGGGGATTTGGCGAGTCCCGGAACTTTCAGTAATGAAGGATACGGACGGAGCGCTTTCTATGTGGATCCGGCGGAGCAATTCATCGCCGTCTATTTCGTCCCTACGAATCAGGATTGGATCCCGGAAACGATGATTAACCCGAGGGCATTTATGTGGTCTGGGTTGTTATAGTTGAAATAATATAATGAACTAATATTATACATGTATAATATTAGTTGAGTTATATATAAGCTCAGGATAATAATAATAAATTATGCGAAAATTATTTGATACACTAAAAGCGGTGGCGTTTGTCACTTACAAGGAATGGGCGGCCTACCGGACCCATATGCTGGTTTCGTTATTCGTGGGACCAGTATTTTATCTGGTGCAGGTATTCATTTGGCGGGCGGTATACTCGGTACGAGGGTCCATTAACGGTCAAACCCTGGAGCAAATGTTGACTTATTTTGGGATTGCGGCGGTGATTAACTACTTTGTTTATGATTCGGCGGATTGGAACTTGCAAATGCTGGTTCATACCGGCCGGTTTTTGACTTTCATGCTGCGTCCGATTTCGCACCGTTTTTTCGCATTGGGGCAAAAAGTCGGCCACCGGATGCTGGCGCTGTGGGTTGAGTTCATTCCGATGTATTTACTGTTTTTTTTGCTGTTCAAGGTCAGACTTGTTCCGGCGCAGCCGGTTTGGGCACTTATTTCGATAATCTTAAGCTTTTTAATGTTGTTTTTGGTCAACTATTGCATTGGAATCATCGCTTTTTGGCTGACTAAAACCGAAGGGGTGCGCCGGATGTTCCAGATATTACGTGATGTATTGGCCGGGGTGTTTATTCCGTTAACCTTTTTTCCGGTATTATTGCAAAAGGCATTATTATTTTTACCCTTTCAATATATCACATATGTGCCGATCCGGGTTTTTATCGGCTCATATAACTTGGGAGGGGTATCATTGTCCATACCGGCCATTGTTGGTTGCCAAGCATTGGCGGTTGCCGTTATGTGGCTGGTTTCCGAACTGTTATTACGTCTTGGAATCCGTAAATTTACGGGGGTTGGAGTATGAGCGGGGCCGTCCGGATGCATTGGGAAGCAATTAAAACCGCTATTATGAGCCGTTTAGCCTACCGGGGCGATTTTATGATTAGCGCCGTCATTATGTTGATTGCCGAATCGATTGTTCCACTCGTGACGTTTTTGATTTACCGGAACGGAGCTTCCTTCCCAGGCTGGGGATTGTATGAAGCGCTATTGATCCAGGGAGTTTTTCTATTGGCAAAAGGTATTGCCTTTCCGTTCTTCTTCGGCATCCTATGGAATATTTTGATCCGGGTCCGGGAAGGCACTTTCGATCTTTTGTTGATCAAACCGCGTTCGATTCTCCATTTGTCGATTGCCACCGGTTTTAACTCCGAGGATTTGGGGAAACTGGCGGGGGGAATAGCTCTTTTTATCTTGGCTTCACTTAATTTGCCGGCCCATGGTTTATCGGAGTGGTTATTATTTATTATCTTATTTATATTTTCCCTGATGGTCCTGTTTTCTTTTGCCCTGATTTTATCCGGGATCGTATTTATTTGGGTCGGTTGCAGCCGGGTGTATGAAATTTTTGAAAGCGTTACAGCATTTGGGTTATATCCCAGGACTATTTTCTCGAAAGGGATCATCAATATCGTTACCATTATCATCCCAGTAGCGATGATCGGCTATTTCCCGGCTACGGCGCTATTGGGAAAACCAGCCGAATGGATTGGGACCGCCCTATTGGTAACCATCGCTTTTTTGGCAAGCAGCATCTTTTTCTGGTATTGGATGTTAACTAAATATACGAGCGCGGGTGGATAAAGTTAAATGGTTATTCAAGTCAATAATTTAAAAAAAGTATATTCCACTTTTGAGCGGGGCAACAGCTTTCGGGAGGCATTCGCCAGTCTGTTTATGCGCAAAACCAAGTTGATTCATGCCTTGAAAGGAGTTTCATTTGAGGTTGAACCTGGCGAACTGGTGAGTTTCTTGGGTCCCAACGGCGCGGGCAAATCCACCACGCTCAAAATCCTGACCGGCGTTTTATTTCCCAGTTCCGGTGAAGTCAATGTCTTGGGCTATATTCCCTGGAAGCAGCGGCGCAAATATGTAGCCAATATCGGCGCGGTATTCGGCCAGAAATCGCAATTGATCTGGGATATTCCACCAGTAGACGCCTTTCACCTGAATAAAGCCATTTATTCCATTCCTAATGCCGAATTTCGGCATTCTTTGAATGAAATGGTCGAATTGCTCGGCGTTGAGGAAGTAATGCAGCGCCCCACCCGCCAGTTGTCGCTCGGCGAACGAATGAAGTGCGAATTTATCATGGCAATGCTTCACAAGCCGAAAATCGTATTTCTGGACGAACCCACCATCGGATTGGATGTCATCGCCAAGGATCGGATCCGGGAGTTTATTCTGACAATGAATCAAAAAGGGGTTACCTTTATTTTGACCACCCATGACCTGGATGACGTGGAACGTTTAGCGCGGCGAGTTATCGTGATTAATTACGGGGAAATCATATTCGATAACACACTTGACATGTTACGGAGATACTTCGGCGCCAAAAAAATAATCCGCCTCTCCACCCAAAAACCAATGGTCAAACTCGCAAAACCGGGCATTACATTTACCAATTTTATCTCCGAATTTGACGCCGAGTTGGAATTGGATGTTTCATTACTGGATTTAAATCACTTTATCGAAACGGTTAATCAACAAAGTATCATTAAAGATTTAGCCATCCAGGAATTGCCAATCGAGAGCGTGATTAAAGAACTCTATATTCAAGGGACATAAATTTTTTTGTAACTTATGTATAAATAGCTTCACTTTGGCACATAATATGATAGAACCTGCCGTCATATTCGTTTGGGGTCGTTTATCATTTCCAAACGTATGTGCGCAACAGGAAATTGTGCAATAGGAGTGAAGATTATGCCTGAAAATGTCTTGGCGGAAGTTTCGTTTTCCAGTCAAATGCTTTCCAAATCCAAACCCCGATACACGGAAGCAGAAAACCAGTTGATTTATGATTCATGGTGGAATCCCCAAAAACGGCGTGAACTTGCGAAGGCCCTGGGAAGGGACATGAGCGCCCTCCGTAGCCAATTCAGCCGGTTGCTAAAGGAAAAAGGGTTAAGTAACCAGGAGTATTACAAAATGATGTCGTCCAAACCCTCCCACGATCATCCCGTCTCTTTGTATAAACGAAGCCGGGAAGTTAAAACCACCGATCAAATTATTTTCGATACGTTTTGTAAACATCAAGCATTAGGTAATCCCCGGACCAAAGCTTGCGATGAGTTGATCCAAAAATTCGGCGATTCCTTTTCCCCGGCGGCATTAAAATTACGTTTCTACCGGATGGTCAATAAATCAAAACTCCAGGATCACGATTTACTTAATATCGGCAAAAAACTTTTATCCGAAGAACATTCCGGTACTTTGCCGATAGAGCACCTTGATCTTCCGGATATTGCAAATGATGTTCCCATGACTCCCCAACCGGCGCAATCCGATCCGTCGGCTAATGATCTTCCGTCGCCGTCCCCGGTAGGCGATACATCGTTTTTTTATCAAATATCTTCGCTGCCTGATACAATACATAATTTGAAAGAACGGCTCGCTAAAGTAGAGGACCAACAGCGCCGCCAACTGGATTTACGGGGCTTTATCGAGCACTTATTAGCGGTGGAACGGGACTTGAAACGGGAGGATAATCTGCTGGAAGAGATTCAACGGCTAATGGATGATAATGAAAGTATTCGAAATATGATGGAGAAGGATAAGGAACGGTTAAAGAAACGGGAGACCGAATTAAACGATGTTTATCAGATACTTGAGTCCATGTTGTCCGACTTCATGCGTCTGGAAAGCGTCTCCAAGCTGGCTTCACTGGGAGACTTCATGCACCGGCTGGAGATCACGGTGGATCAGTTCGGGAACGTGATGAAAAGCCGGAGGGTGGGGTAAAAACTCACCCCTTTAACATTGATTACTTTATTCCAGTCAATAGCTTTTTCATATTCATCATGAAATGTTGAGTAACTAGTAAAACGTTCTCTAAATAACTACCCAATCAGAATGAGAACGTTTTTCGTAAGTATAGCGTTCTTCCGCTATTTTTTTATGAATACTTTTTTATAGAACACTATACTAGTAATAGTAAAAAAGGGCCAACTCTGAAGTCCATCTAAGAGTTAGCCCTTTTGAGATAAGAAGGTTTACAAATTTACTTAATTATTTATACCAATTAGTTTTAAAAGGAAAGTAATTTTAAATTGGTATTAAATACTATGTTGCATTTTAAATTTAGTTTAATACCTTTTTCGTGTGTGTATAGGCCACGCTGAATGCAACTTAGTATCAGTTTCCAGCCTGGTCGGGTAATCATTGGTATTATAACAAATTGTAAGATTTGACCCGGCAAGTTTAGTGATTACTACAAGTAGCCGCTCATTATCCAAGGATAATTTCTTTTTTTCATAAAATGTAAAAACGGTTTCATGTTTTCCAGCACCCAAATTTCTGATCGTTTTTACACTTGTGGCAATCAATTTGGCGGTATTTTTAATTTTATAAAATCCCGCTTTATTTTTATGCCTATTGTTTTTATAATCCTTGTCGTTTCGATAAGCAGCGCTTACTTTATAGATATCGACCTTGACCACGGATAAATTCGTATGTCCCGACCATAGATAAAACTTCCAGGTTCCCGCCGGATAAGTCTGAACTTGGGGAGAAGAATACCAAAAACTCGGGATAGTTGTAATCAATTTCGTCGGCTGCCATCCGAACACTTCACTCCTGGTATTTTGCAAGATCTGTCCGGCTGGGTGTACATTATTTACCGGTGTATTAAACAAATACCAAATCGTCAAATCCGGCGTCGGAGTTGGAGTCGGCGTATCCGTGGGTACCGGAGTTGGTGTCGGCGTATCCGTGGGAGTTGGCGAAATAACATCGGCGGAACCATAGATTTCAAATTCCCATAATGAGTACCCATAACCGGTGGTGCGTTCCGTTCCATACATCCTTACATACTTAGCGCTTTTCGCCGCAAAGTCTATGGTAATAATACCGCTGACTCCGTTGGTGGTTGACCATACGGTGACCCAATTAACGGCATCATCGGATACCTGGATCTGGTAAGCTTTTGCGCAGGCGGTTTCCCAATTTAATTTGACTTCGTTAACCGTGTAAACTCCGCCTAAGTCCACATAAATCCATTGCGGATCGGAAAACGCGGAACTCCAACGGGTTCCGGGATTGCCATCAACTGCATTAGCGCCGGGAGCTCCGTCATTTTCCACGGATGATACGGTAACCGGTTTATTTAAAGCTAAATTAGCGCCGGTTGCCGGAGTAGGTTCGGGCGTCGGGGAAGGAGTTAAAACAGGCGCCCCATATATAAAATTCATCCAATTGATATTAAATCCTCCGGAACTAACATATAGCCGTAGAGTTTGAACGCCCGAGTTTAAAGTCGCCGTACCGGTTATCGTGACCCAATTTTGCCAACCGCCGGAGTTTGGAACATCGGTGCTTGCTAATACCGTTGAATCCGATTTCAGTTGAATCTGACCTGCTGTATAAGGACTGGAAACCCGGTATTCAACCGTATAATCTCCGGTGGTCAGCACATTGACCTGATAATCCATCCAGTCGCCGGTATCGGTCCAACCTACATCCTGAGTGCCTTCGGAACAACCTTCGGTACCGATACCGGACATTGCGCTATAATCTTCCACTTCAACCAGTCCTGGTATTACCATGGGTACCGGGGTTGGTGTCGAAGTAGGTAACGTACCATCGTCGATACCGTATACCTCAAACTCCCATAATGAATAACCGTATCCGGTCGCCCGGGTAGTACCGTACATTCGAACGTATCTGGCGTTAACTTGGTCAAAATATATAGTCGTAATACCGGGAGTACCATTTGAATCCGACCATACCGTGTTCCAATTCGATGCATCATCCGATACCTGGATTTGATAATCTTTTGCACAGGCGGTTTCCCAATTAAGGATAACTTCGTTAATCGTGTAGTTTTTACCGAGATCGACATAAATCCACTGTGGATCGGATGCCTCCGAGGACCAACGGGTCCCAAAATTCCCATCCACCGCGTTTGAACCGGAAGATCCGCCGTTTTCGACGGATGATACGGTAACTGTTTTATACAAAGCCAGATTGATGCCGTTTGATGTCGGAACCGGAGTCGGTATCGCTGTTGGGGTTGGTGTAACCGTTGGGGTTGCTGTCGGTCCGGGAGTTGGAGACGGCGCTATTGTCGCCGGAGTTACGACACCGGAACCGGTGGAATAATAAATATTGTCAATGTAAAATATATCACCGGCATTACATGAGCCGTCGTTTAAGAACATCAGGTATTGCGTTATTTGAGAAAAGTCGATCCCATAGCATTGATTACATGGAATCGAGATGGTATGCCATTCCCCGTCATTCACATATCCGAATCTATCCAAACTGTAATAACAGTCATAGCCGTTCGCCGAAGCGACACTCACTTTCATCCTGGATGAAGCGGCCGATTTGATATCAAAATTGATGGCGCCGTTTTTAAATGCCGCAAGGTCCCTGGCTTTAGTCGATATCCCGAACCCAAACCATCCGGCTGTTCCCACAGTTGCTTTCCAACCGGTATTGCCTTCATACGCGGCGGCGGGATCATCAACGACCGAAACCGAATTATCCCACCAATCC
>JBJKPO010000129.1:0-3399 GCA_046706235.1 Bacillota bacterium
ATTGCGCCTTATGATATTTGGCTAAAAATGAAACCCGGCGCTCAACTGGCTCCGTTACTGAATGTTCTTCAAAAACAAGGAATCAATGTTATCTCGGTGAAAGATGCCCGACGCGAATTGGCCTTGACTCGCCGTGATCCGGGACGAATGGGTCTTTATGGGATTATGTCGATCGGTTTTGGAGTGGCTGTTTTGATAACAGTGATCGGGTATTTTCTTTATACTTTTTTTGGGTTGCGAAAGCGGTTGGTGCAATTTGGAGTAATGCGGGCGATGGGACTATCTTTGGGGCAATTATTAGGTATGTTGGGATTAGAGCAATTATGGTCGGCCGGAATCGGATTAATAATAGGTACACTCGGCGGTCAAGCAATTAGCTTTGTGTTTGTGCCGTTCATGCGCACTGCTACTTCGATGACCGGTGAGACACCTCCATTTCGGGTAATTATTTCCAGTGGGGATATTATTACTATATATTCCATATTACTGCCGGTGTTTATTGTGGCACTGATTGGACTGGCCTTCACCTTGACCGGGCTGCAAATGCATCAGGCCGTCAAATTGGGGGAGGAATCATGAATACTGAACCTGCGATGGAAAAAATCGCTGCCAATAAACAACCGTTCGTAATTTGTGAAGGACTGGTCCGCATATACAAGGCGTTGGACCTGGAAGTCATGGCATTGCAAGGATTGGATTTGGATGTGAACAGCGGTGAATTAATAGCAATCATCGGCAGTAGCGGTTCCGGAAAAAGCACTTTGATGAATATTTTGGGCGCTCTCGATACTCCGTCCGCCGGAAAAGCAATGGTCGGCGAATGGAATTTAGCCCGGTTATCGGCGGCGGATCGGATCCGGTATCAACGGGATATCGTGGGTTTCGTCTGGCAAAATGTGGGCCGTAACTTGGTGCCATACTTAACCGCGCTTGAAAATGTGGAGTTGCCGATGATGTTAAACGGTAAAAATGATAAGAACCGGGCCAAGGAATTATTGGAGGTGGTCGGACTAAAAAACCGAATGAATCACCGCCCGGCGGAAATGTCCGGCGGTCAGCAGCAAAGAGTAGCCGTCGCTATTGCGTTATCGAACCGGCCCCAATTGTTGTTGGCGGATGAACCCACCGGTTCACTGGATTCACAATCCGCCCGCCAGGTGTTGGATGTGTTCCGGGAGGTCAGAGCTACATATGGGGTAACCATCATTACCGTAACTCATGATCGTCAAATGGCCAAGGAAGTGGATCGTTATGTTCAAATCCGGGACGGCAAGGTTACCACCGAGACGGTACGCCGGACGGCGGGTCATGGATTTAGTGACGCGGAGGATCCGAGAACCCATGATGAATATGTGGTGCTGGATTCAGCGGGACGGCTGCAAATCCCGGCCGATTTCCTGAAAAAACTGAAAATAACGTCGCGGGCTAGTATTGCGATGCAGGACGGCAAGATCGTCATTCAGCCGCCCAAGGAGTAAAAAAAGAGAATAGACTGAAAATTAGGAGATTCCCATGAACGTCATTTCCGATACCCATATTCATTCCACTTTTTCCTGCGATGGGCACGATACAATTGAAAATATGACTCTTTCAGCCATCGCAAAAGGCTTCAAGTACATCTGTTTCACGGAACATATCGATTATAATCCCCATGACGACGGTTTCGGTTATTATAACTATGAGGTCTATAGTTCGGAGATAGAAAGAGTAAGAGAGAAATATGGCACTCAAATTACGATTTTGAAGGGAATCGAATTCAGCGAACCGCACTTATACCGAACCCAATTTGAAAAGGAGCTTAATCGTGATTATGATATGATTATGGGCAGTCTCCACTTTCTTAAGGATAAATTTTATGGGGAAAATGGATTAACGGATGAATACAGCGTGGAACAGCTATTGGAAATATATTTCAAGGAATTGTTAGAAATGGTGAACGCCGGGGGTTTTGACGTATTGGCGCACTTTGATTTTCCCCGCCGGTATTACGGAAGACAGGAGGTCCAGCCCGATTTTATCCACGTGGTATTGAAGAGGATGATTGATTCGGGTATTGCATTGGAGATCAATACTTCCGGTTATCGTAAGGGTTATGGTTATCCGATGCCTGACTTCACGATTATTGATGAATATTTGAAACTCGGGGGCAGACGGGTTACTTTCGGTTCGGATAGCCACCGGGCAACCGAAGTCGGAGCGGGTTTTGACGAGGTATCCGGGTTACTTGAAGA
Organism: Bacillota bacterium; assembly: GCA_046706235.1. Classification (GTDB taxonomy): domain Bacteria; phylum Bacillota; class UBA4882; order UBA8346; family UBA8346; genus JAEZJQ01. The sequence goes on from JBJKPO010000129.1 coordinate 2,232, forward strand.
TAAGCGAATGGATTACGGGGTTTTTATGGGGAGAAAATTTAGGAGCCTATAATTATATACAAGTTTTTTCTATTGACTATTCGAGTTTCCTTTGATATTATTAATTAATAAAATTAAAAAGGCGGGTTTTGATGTCGGCAAGTTCTGTTAGGTGATTTTCAACTAAATAGTTGGTTAGGGCATATTAAAACAACTGATTAGTCAGGTTTATTTGTTATGTCCTAAAAAAGGCATACCTTGCAGATAGCTTCCGGCGTCTTCTTTGGTTAGTAAGATAAAATTGTCATAAGTTGTCATAAGTAAGTTTAAGCGCGTCAAAGGTATATATGTCGTGCTTTTATTTATTTCGGGCTAAAAATATTATTGTATTATTGCTAATTAATCCGGTGGATAAATTTATCTAACAATACAGGCAAGAATCCCAGATTAGCAGGCTATTTTCATTAATAGATAAACTTCTTTTACCACCGGCTTAAAGTTACCCCCGGAAGCATTATGCCGGAAAAACGGTGTGTACTGTTAATAATTTAAGAGTGTCACACCTCTTTTTCCGGGATGTCTTTTGGCGGGTATTTATTTTATTTTGGGAGGGATTGATGATGTTTCAAAAGATCTCTGAAATACTGGAATTCGATAAAATACTGGATATGTTGGCGAGCTATGCGTTATCAGACGAAGTCAAGAATCGAATCGGAAAACTACAGCCTTACCGGGATGAAGCGGAAGCGGCCCGGCATTTGCGGGAAACTACCGAGGCCAAGACGATTATGGAGCTTTTGGGAAATCCGCCGCTATCACCAATCGATGAATTGAAGAAATCGCTAGCCCTGGCCGTGAAGGGAGCACTACTCTTGCCGGAAGCGCGTGGCGGTATCGCGATATTTTTAACAGCTTGCCGAAGAATGAAAATATATCTAAAAAAAGCCGAAAGCACCAATACAGCGGTATCGCTTTATGGCGACTCCATCCATAACCTGTCCGCTGTTGAGGACGAAATTAACCGTGCTATTTGGGGTAACCGGGTTGATGATAACGCTTCCCCCAAGCTGGCCGGTATTAAAAGAAAAATTGCTTGTCAAGGCGATCAAGTCAAATCAAAACTTGACTCCTTGCTGAAAAACAATAAAAACTGGTTTTCGGACGGTTTTGTTTCCCTCCGTAACGGCCG
>JBJKPO010000130.1:0-3066 GCA_046706235.1 Bacillota bacterium
TATTGTAATAAATCGGGAAGAACGCAATCTGGCAATTAAAAAAGCTAAAAATACCGGTCTGCGCGTGATCACTGAAGTTGGTAAAAAAGATGCGGCCGACCAACCAAATGAAACTTTGCTTGCGATAACCGCCCGAAAGGATCTTGAAGACGGCGCGGAATGGGTCATCATGGAAGGAAGGGAATCCGGGCAGGGAATCGGTATCTATGATAACCGGGGAGGCATTATTATCGATAAATTAAACCGGTTCAGCGGCGAAATTGATACTCAAAAAATAATCTGGGAAGCCCCTCAAAAAGCTCAACAAGCATTATTGATCAATAAATTCGGCCCTAACGTAAACTTAGGAAATATACCGCCAGTTGAAATCATGGCCTTGGAGGCCTTGCGCCGGGGTTACCGAAGCGACACCTGGAAACAATCAATAAAGCCGAGGGCCGGTTTTTTATAAAAAGGTTTATTCGTTTGATTGCTCAGCCGGTCCGGAAGATGACTTACCGGACTCGGTCGCCGGTTTGGCGGATGATTCATCGGACTCGGTCGTCGGTTCGGTGGATGATTCATCGGACTCAATCGCCGGTTCGGATGCCGGTTCCAAAGTTGTCAGGTCATATTCTTGAAGGGCATAGATAACGGCGATTTTGGCGGGCAATGGAAGCACTATCAATCGCAGTCGTTGTTTTTTATCGGGTCCGGGAACCAAATATTCCGCTAATTGGTTACACTCTTTTTTTCGGAAATATCCATCGCCGTTAAGATCCATCTCCAAAGAATCCGTCCCGTAATCATTAAAACAACCGTTACTGTTGGTGTCCAAAATTCGAAACCCTACCCGTTTCTGCTTCCCGCCTTGAAGCACCGTAAATTCCCCTTCAAAAAAACTGGCGGAGATTACGCCCACGGTATCATCGGATAGATCTTGTTTTTGATAATTACTGGCAACAATAAAAAAGTATAGATTCTTTTCAAATACGGAGGTTACCCCTTTAAAAGAAACTTTTAACTATACCGGTATAAATGATAACGCTTGCTTTCGCTTTACTTTATGTGTTAAGACATCCTGGCCGGTTTGAAACCCTTTTATTTTTTCTTTTTTTTCAATTCGATGATCCAGGTTCTGATCAATATAAAATTCCGACCAATACCCTTCCTGATCTTTCGCCATGAAAAACCAGGTTTTTTGATCGTTATTTCCCAACTTAAAGTAACCAAACCGAATTTCGCCCATATTTTGGTAATCGGCGTCAACCTCAAGCCCTTCCGGCTTAGCTTCGCTGAGTTCCGCCAGATTCAATTTATATAAATCCCTGCTATCTTTTGAAACCAGGTCGAAAATGGTTAAATTCCTCAACTTTATCGGATAAACACCGGGAAAGGGCGCCGGTAACTGTTTTTGAAAAAAACCGCTTGCTATACAAGGAATGAGTATAATAGACAGTATCCACGATGATTTTTTCATTATATTCTCCTTACCCGGACAAATGCTTTAGTTGGGCAATCCGTTGTATTTATTTAGTTCGGAAATCAATTTTCGAAAATCCAATAAACTTTGTTCATTCCGGTACTTGGTACGAATCCCCTGAGTTACTAAAAAATTAGCGGAGTTATTTTTTCTTATTTCACTAATTTCAATATCGATTATAGCCATATTGCAATCAAAATCCATATAATTTCGCACTACTTGAGCGACACCTTTAATACAAACTGCTATATCCCCTTCTTCTAAAACGGCTAAAGCTACATAAGCGCTTTGGACGATATTTAAATAACTTTTATGGTCTTTACAAATTGCAATCCGTAAATGCTTTGGATCACGGGCTACAATTCCATTGTACGGCGCGGTATGTGGATGATTGTCCTTGTCAATCGTGGCTAAAATTGCCGTGCTGTTACATCGCTCAAAAAGATTTCGCAAGCTTGAAGTTAGTTCGGTTCCAATCAAAATCGACATTTTCCCACCCCACTTTCCCAATTCACCATTCCTGAAAATGCCAATCGAATTAGTATTTAAAAACGGACTTTTCCTTCCGAATCTTATTAAAAGACTCCCGCTTTAAAATATGGGGTTTAGAATTATTTTAGAACCCACGAAATTCATGATATATAATTATCCATAAAAGTTTGTTTAAAAGTTAAAAACAAACTTCGCCGGATAATTTTAATTTGTAGCTGCGCTACAATATAAATTGTAGCAATTACCGTATTCCGTTCTTTCCTAAATAAAAACCAACCAATTCCTCCAATATTTGATCTCTTTCCAGTCTTTTTATTAAAACTCTTGCATTTCGATAACTGGTTATATACGCCGGATCTCCGGAAAGCAAGTATCCCACGATCTGGTCCAAAGGATCATAACCTTTTTCTTTAAGAGCCAAACAAACTTCCTGTAACACCAATCCAATTTCAGTAAAGTTTTCATCTTTTGCTGAAAAACGCCGGGTAACTTCAGTGGGTTCCGCCATTTCATTCACCTCAAAAAAAATTAACATTTTTAGTTTTGCTGGAGTACCGGTCTAAAAACTATAATTAGAATCTCCAATATCCTGAATTTAAAACTTTAGTCGACAATTTCATCTTTACGTAAAGCCAAGTTAATGTCGATACCTCCAAACGGAGTAGTAATCGGTATTGACAGCGCGGTATGAATATGCTTTAAAAACTCGGGAATATTTCCGTCCATTAAAAATAAAGGAGGGGTTATATTACAGCGAAATCCGGTCAAAGATAAATTAGTACTGGCATTACCGACAATAATATTTTTTAATTCACAAATCGCACTTTCGCCCATTTGGTCGATTTCTTTTACCTCCATGCCCATCATCTGGGAAATAATTTTCTTGGCGGTATCCGCGGTCATACCGCAAATTACCTGGCCTTGTAAATCACCCAAAACGCCGACCAAAACACAGACTTCATATTTTTGCAAAGGTTCGTCATTGAAGAAAGGTTTTCCGGATTCGACATTGGGATTAAGCATGGACTCAATAACCGAATAAGCGGCTTTCACAAATGAATCAAGGTGTTGAAAAGACAGTTTAATTACCCCCTTTAAGATAAACTTAATAT
>JBJKPO010000131.1:0-3013 GCA_046706235.1 Bacillota bacterium
ATCATCTTTGTTTAGCGGGATCAGCCATTGTCGATCCCTTAATCCCCGATGGGGAAAAAATAACCTATAATTTGCGCGACGGGGATGATTCCTGGATTATCGAAGAAGAAACGGTCCGAAAAGTGGAAAATAACCGGGAAATATATCAAATTACCTCAACTTCGCAACTTGAGGATCTGGTGGTTAAAATTGATCGTGCCGGTATGATGCAATTATCTTCGAATATCACTCATAAAGGAACCGATCTGGTAATAAATACTAAAACTACCTTGATTGATTGCCGGACGCAGATTGAAACTAACGAAATTCGGCTCACGGACGCCAGGGGGTTGGTTTATATACTGCGCGGATTTCCGTTTGAAAATTTCAAAACCATGAAACTTAAAATAGGTGATGGAGAATCGTTTTCGATAAATGTAAATTTAATTGACGAAACCAGCTTAAAGATTCAAAATGACAACATACGCTGTTATAAACTTGGAATCAGCATTCCAGGGGTAATGGGAGCTTTTTTACCGAAAACATATCTTTGGTATAGTTGCGATCCACCACATTATTTAGTCAGATATGAAGGTTCTTCCAGAGGTTCGGGAACATCTAAAAGAATTCAGGAATTAATTAGTTATAATAGCAGTAATTAATAAATACTAAGTAAAAAAGCAGGTTTAAATGAAAATATTGAAGCTTGGCTTTCTCTCATCTCACGGCGGCAGCAATATGCAAGCTATTATCGATGCATGTAAATCAGGGAAGCTTAAAGCAAGACCCTGTGTCGTGATTAGCAATAATTCGGATTCGGGAGCGCTCGAACGGGCTAGAAACGAAGGAATACCTTGTTGTCATTTGAGTTCCAAAACGCATCCCAACGCGGAAGAATTGGATAAATAACTATCCATCTTATTGATGAAGAATATGATCATGGACAAATAATCAATAAATGCCAAGTTCCGATCCTTGATAACGATACGGTTGAAACGTTAAACGAAAGAGTTTTACGGAATGAACATGAATTTTTAGTTGAAACCCTGAAAATGATCAGTAAGGGGAAGGTAAAATTAATATAATAAAAGGATCTTTATAATGTCTATAGGAAAACCGATGATCAAAACCTTTGAGGAACTATCGATGAATGCCTGCCCCGCGTTGCAAACCAAATTATATGACGGTTGGATCCTGCGGTTTGCCAATGGTTATCTCAAACGTTCGAACTCGGTAAACCCAATCTATTATTCAACATTGCCATTGACAGAGAAAATCGAGTTCTGTCAGACCGAATATCTCCGGCGAGATTTGCCGGTAATTTTTAAAATAACCGGTGATAGTTATCCCCGTCAACTTGATACCGAATTGGAAAAAAGAAAATACCGCCGGTTTGACGAAACTGCGCTACGAGTACTGCCGATGAATGATTACCGGTATCGGAAGCCCGATGGAATACTGATCGAAAACGAATTCAGCGAGGACTGGTTCAGAGTTTTCTTTAGCTGTTCGAAATCGAAAAATGAGTTGTGGCAACGGACCGCGCGGGATATTTTACACAATATCCCGGGAAAAGTCGTTGTAGTAAGAAAACAAATTGACAATGAGAGTGTCGGCTGTGGTTACGGCGCGATTGAAAGAGGTTACGCCGGAGTTTATAATATAATTGTCGCTGAAAATCACCGTGGCAAGGGATACGGCCTAGATATAATGGATGCAATTCTTGGCGCCGCGACTAATGAAGGAACAAAAGAAGTCTATTTATCGGTGGTCGTGGGCAATACTCCCGCCGAAAATCTTTATCAAAAACTGGGATTTAATGAGATATACCGGTATTGGTATCGAATTAGAGATTTGAAACGGAATGAATCATAACCCGGAATTTCACTCGGATGTAACAAGTTTTTGGAAAAATAATATTAATTATATCATCAATAATCAGCAATGGATCCCGAGGTTCACATGAAAAAAATTATAATAATCGTAATCATTTTAATAACTGTAGCAGCGATTATAGGTTTTATTTCCAGTAAAGATCAATTATTCCCGTTTGAAAAAGACGATTTATGGGGTTATAAAGACTGGATCGGACGGATAATCATCAAACCGAAATACATAATCGCCGAACACTTTTCACGGCACGGCTTGGCGGCGGTCTGCCACCCCATAAAAGGGTGGTTCTATATCAACCGCAACGAACAATTAATCATTAAACCTTACATGAATAGAAACGAAAATGATATCGACCGGTTTTCGGATGGTCTGGCCAGATATGAAGATAAGGGAAAAATGGGCTTTTTTGACCAACAGGGCAAGATAACAATCCCGGCCAAATTCGAGTATGCTACCCGGTTTAAAAATGGCTTGGCCGCGGTTGGCCTGAATGTTACTAAAGAATACCGGGGCGAATTGGAATTTATCAAAGCCAAGCGGTGGGGTTTTATCAATAAAAAAGGACTGGTGATCATCCCTTACCGTTATCAAGACTTGATTTCGTTATTCGATAATCACGGCCGGGCAATTGTAATTAAAGATGGTAATAAAATGACAATCGATCGAAAAGGTGAAGTAACTGAATTAAAACAGGACCAATAATCAGGAGACACAGAATAAAAATTAACTGGAAAAAATAATAAGGGATTGGTCTTATGCCAAAACTATTTTCAGTGTTATTACTGGGATGTTTATCCATGCTTTTTGCCGAGGTATTTTCAGGGGCTTCCCAAACATGGTTTATTAACGGTTGGGGTATTTGGGTCACTTTTCCGCTTTATCTCGGCCATCTCCTATTCTTTTGGATTATGGCCTTACGGACAAGGCGGACTTCATTGCCGCAACTATATCTGTTTGGAATGCTCTTTGCTTTATATGAGTCATGGATCACCAAAGTATTATGGGCGGGTTATCCGGATTCATCCGGAACATTGTTAAAAAGCATACTGGGGGTCGGAATCACCGAAGTTCCCGTGCTGGTGCTCTTTTGGCATCCGGTTATGGCTTTTATTTTACCACTTCTTACATTTAATATCCTGAC
>JBJKPO010000132.1:0-3781 GCA_046706235.1 Bacillota bacterium
TCCCATGGAAGCTCCAACCTGAAATACCGGCAAATAGGACCCGGCCGCCGGACGTGGTTTAACTGATGCGACCACTGCCTGAAGCGGGGCCGTTAATGAATAACTTAATGCCCGTGGGATATTTTGCAAATGTTGAAAAACCGCCGTCGACTGCCTCAGGCCTCTTTCGCCCGGTTTTACTTGAAGCAAAATCCGGTTATCCGTTAAAATTGTGCCGGATTCGGAAATTAAGGCAATTGAGGTAGTATAACAACTGGTATCGATTCCCAAAATCAGGTTCATGGATTACCTGCCAAATTTACCAATGTTTTAGGGGCGAATGGCCTTCGCCCCTATTCCGTTGATTTTTGCTCATTTTCATCACTATCCGTCTTGTTGTTTTCCAAATCTCGCGTCAATTTTCCTAAAATTCCGTTAACGAATCGGCCGGATTCCTCATCGCCATATTTTTTAGCTAGTTCAACCGCTTCATTTATCGTGACTCCTGATGGAATATCCTCCAGATACTTTATTTCGTAAATCGCCATCCGTAAAATATTGCGATCGGTATTGGCCATTCGTTCGATTTTCCAATCCTCGGAATATTTAACGATTTCCGCGTCGATTTCTTTTATATTTTGAATGGTGCCTTTTACTAGTTGTTCTAAAAAAGTTCGGGAACTTTCAAGAAGTTTATGCTCGTTTTGAGTATCCGTTAAGACCTGCTGCCAGGGGTTTCGCCCCACATCGGCTTGAAATAAAATTGCAAAGGCAATTTCCCTGCATAAATGACGGCTCATTGAAACTCCTTTAATTAATTGCAGATTAAATATTCCAAATTACATATTAAAAATTGTGATTCTAATCCTTAAATTTGTAATCTTAAATCTGTAATCTTTAAATCTAATCAGTCATTCGGCGGGAATACCTTATTTAATATTTCACGTAACGAACCACGTTGATCGATCTTCTTTCCCAGATAAAAACCGACTACCATGCAAAAGATGAAGGCAATGGCGCGCCAAAAACCAAGAAATGCCCAAATCAAACCGGCGATAAAGCCAACCGCCGTTCCAAATATTCGTCCCTTATAAACGGCTATTTTAGGAAGAAATTCCTTAAAAAACTCGCCCACTCGCGGTACTCCTTTCCCTTATAAGGTAATAGCCAATAATTATATAGATTTTATCTAAAACCTTGGTTTATTCGACTCTAGTTCGGTTTTCACCTTCGATCCTGGTAACCAAAACCTTGATTGAATTAACCCGGATTCCAATTGTTTGATTAATATACTCATCGACTTTGGTCCGGATCTCTTCCGAAATTTGGGGAATATTAAGATCCGGAGTTACGGAAATCTCGATAAAAATATCAAGCCCGGTCAAATCCGCCCGGACACCCACATGAGCGTCTTTTACTCCCCGAATTTTTCGCGTTGCTCTCAAGGTAAGACTTTCAATCGCGGAAACCGTGATCCGTATTTCTCCAAATTGGGTTTGATTAATGACCGTTTTTTCTTCCCGTCGGATTCGTAAGGCCATTCGCAAAACAAAAAAGGTTATTACCACACAAATGAGGGCTAATCCGCCCGCCCATAACCGTCCGTTTAAAGTCAATTCCCCGAGTTGCTTGATGATTTTACCGGCTTGTCCCAACGCCAGGAAGAAAAAGGCAACCGAAATTAAAAATAAAATGATACCCGCCATAAAGCTAATTAACCGTTCCCATACTTTCATCGCTGAAACGATCCTTCCTTTCATAAATAAAATTACAATCAAAAAACAACTCTTTCTAAAAAATTAAAGGACCTTGGCTGTCTCGCTTTCATCGCTTTTAAATTCCACGCCTTGAATATGAACGTTCACTTCCACCACTTCCAAACCGGTCATGCTTTCAATGGCCCGCTTTACATTTTCTTGCACCTGGTAAGCAATTTCGGGAATTTTAGAACCGTACTCGACTATCACGAATAAATCCACCGCGGCTTGTTTTTCACCGACCTCCACTTTGACCCCTTTTGCCAAATTCTTTTTCTTTAATAATTCCGCGAAACCGTCAACGACTCCACCGCTCATTCCAATGATCCCTTTTACTTCGGAAGCGGCAATACCGGCTATGATTCTGACTACTTCATTAGCAATCCGGATACTCCCAGATTCGTATTTATCAATATGATCCATGCCAGATACCTCCATCTCATCCTAGTTGATTGCTGACTCATAATTTTAACCCGGGACACTGTTCCCTTTACTATAACATTTTAAGCGGATTTATCGTTAGATATGTCTCCCAGAGCATCTATTTTAACTCATGTAAATTCTGGTTTGAATAAAATTGGTATAAACCTCCCCTTTTTTAAAATACTCGTTGTTAAGAACTTCCAAATGAAAAGGAATAGTGGTTTTAACTCCTTCGATTTCAAATTCTTCCAGGGCGCGAATCATTCGCTGAATTGTCTTCGGGCGATCCTCGTCCCAAACAATAAGCTTCGCAATCATTGAATCGTAGTACGGCGGGATGGTATATCCCTGATAAACCGAGCTGTCCACTCTCACCCCCGGACCTCCCGCGATATGGTAAAGAGAGATTCGTCCCGGAGACGGCATGAAGTTTTTATTCGGATCCTCGGCATTGATCCGGCACTCAATGGCATGACCACGAATTACTATATCCTTTTGTTGCAATGCCAGTTTTTCACCGCCGGCGACGTAAATTTGCTGCTTAATTAAATCTACCCCGGTTATCATCTCCGTCACCGGATGTTCCACTTGAATCCGGGTATTCATTTCCATAAAATAAAAACTACCGTCTTTATCGAGCAAAAATTCAACGGTTCCGGCATTGGTATAGCCAACCGATTTGGCCCCGAGTAAAGCAGCCTCTCCGATTTTTTGCCGTATTTGGGGAGTAATCACCGGTGAAGGCGATTCTTCAATTACTTTTTGGTGCCGCCGTTGCACCGAGCAATCCCGTTCGCCAAGATAGACACCGTTGCCATGCTCGTCCAGGAGCAATTGAACCTCAATATGTTTCGGTTCTTCAATATATTTCTCCATATAAACTTCCGGGCTTCCGAACGCGGCGTCCGCTTCGGTTTGGGCCGTTTGATAGGCGTTAACCAGTTCACTCTCATCATAAACCACTCTCATCCCACGACCGCCTCCGCCGGCGGAGGCTTTGATGATTACCGGATACCCGATCTCCCCGGCCATTTTCAGGGCTGTCTTTACATCTTCCAGTATCCCTTCCGAACCAGGAATCACCGGAACGCCCGCTTCCTTCATCGATTGTTTGGCGGTGGCCTTGTCACCCATTTTTTCAATTGCCAAGGCTGGTGGACCGATAAATTTGATATGATGGGTCTCGCAGATTTCCGCAAAACGGGAGTTCTCAGCTAAAAAACCATACCCAGGATGGATTGCGTCAACTTCCGCGATGGTTGCGGTGCTGATAATATTGGGAATATTTAAATAACTCCGGTTCCCCGGGGACGGTCCGACACAAAACGCTTCGTCGGCATAATGGACATGCAACGAATCCCGATCCGCTTCGGAATAAATGGCTACGGTTCCAATACCCAGTTCTTTACAAGCGCGAATAATTCGTAACGCGATTTCGCCTCGATTGGCGATTAAAATTTTTTTAAACATGGTTATTACTGATCCCTCCGGTCGCGATTATGAGTTGGAATTTCAGCCTTTTTCGCGCACGACTAAGGGTTGTCCATACTCAACCGGATGGGCTTTTTCCCCTAAAACATCGACGAAGCGTCCACGCCATTAGCTGTCACTTTCATTCATCA
>JBJKPO010000133.1:0-14490 GCA_046706235.1 Bacillota bacterium
AACGACTCCGATATGATTTAAGGAAATAGCATAATCATAGGGATATTTTTCCTTGGTATATACTTTTAAAGTTTCTTCATAAGCTAAAAAAGCCAGTTTGATATTTTCCTCGACATCTTGAGTTTCCGCTAAATTTAAATAAATATTTCCCAAGGCATCTTGAATCTTCACGTAATCCAATGGATGTTCCCAAATGGAATATACTTTCATGCTTTCCTCGAAAGCCCGGATCGCTTTCATCAGAAAATGCTCTCGATCCCGGACTTCCGCCATGTCAATATATGTTTGCGCCAGGTTAAACTGAGTCGTTGCGAAATCTTTGGGGTAAACATCCGCGATTAAGATTTTCAGAGCTTCCTGGTATTGTTTAATTGCCTTATTTAAATTTAATTCCTTGTTGCGATATTTGGCGAAAGACTTACTGGAATCGGCAATGTAAACTAAAGTCCGGGCATATTCAAGAGGTAATTGACTATACAACCGGGCGGCGGTTTCATGATGATCAATCGCTTTCATAAGGTTGTCCTCGGTATTTTGAAACTCAGCCAAGGCTTGGCGGGTTAAACCGAGATTATTCAGGACATTGGCATAGTCCATCGGATATTGCTCAATGGTATAGACTTTTAATGTTTCTTCAAACGCCTGAACCGCGCTGATTAAGCTATTTTCCGTATCCGCAATTCCCGAGTATTGCAATAAAGCGTTTCCCAGGTTTTGCTGAGATTTTGCGTAATCAAGCGGATGTTCCAAAATATTATATACCAAGAGAGTCGATTCATAAGCATTAATTGCTTTGGGAAGGAAAGACTGCGGATCGCCAAACTCAGCCAGGGCCAGGTAAGTGTTTCCCAGCATGTTTTGAGTCGTAACATATTCCATTTGTGATACGGGTGTATATTGGGAAAATGCCGTTTCGAAAGCGGAAACAGCTTTAATTAAATTGTCCTCGCGGTTACGGACCCCGGCCAGAGTATAATAGAGTATTCCCAAGTTGAGTTGAGTAGTCGCAAAAATATCCGCGTGTTGCTCGACAGTATAGGCCCGTAGGCTTTCTTCATAAGCGACAATCGCTTTACCTAAATTATCTTCTTGATTACGAATATCGGAAAGCATGCTATAAGCGGCACCTAGATTATGCTGAGTTAACGCATAACTCATCGGATATTTATTGGGAGTTATAAATACTTTTGAAGCTTCATTGCAAACTCTGATTGCCGCAATCAAATATTCCTCTTGTTTTCTGGTATCCGGCGGCTTCGGTTTGGCCGGCATCAGGGAGGGGGTTAAAGTGGTTTGTTCCGAAGCTTGAGTTTCGGTTTGTTTTTGGTCTTCGACTGGGGTAGGGGCTTCGGTTGAAGCAGGAACATCGGTTTGGGTAATAGCTTCGGTTTGGGTAATAGCTTCGGTCTGGGTAATAGCTTCGGTTTGGGTAGGGGGTTCCGGTTGAATTTGAGATTCGACGGGAAGAGGTTCTTGAATTGCGATTTGCGCCAGTTCAATATAAATACCGGCAATACTGTTTTGGGTATTGCCATGCTCTAATGGAAATTGATCGATAGTATACACCTGTAATGTTTCTTGATAAGCATCGATGGCCTTTTTATGGTTTTCTTCAGGATTATTAATACCTGCTAATAAATTATAAGCCATGGCCAAATTAATTTGGTTAATGACAAAAAGAGAAGGGTATTGATCGCTGGTTAAAAACTCTTGGGCGGCTTCACAGCTATTTACGGTTTTTTTCAAATTTTCTTCCGGGTCGCGAAACTCGGACAGATTTTTGTATGAATCGCCAAGATGATACATGGTCATCGCGTAATCCTCGGGATGTTCTTCAGCCGTATTGACCTGTAAGGCGCCCTCCAGATTTTGTATTGATTTCGTTAAATAATATTCCTTGTCCCGGTCACGAATCCGGGCTAAATTTCCATACGATACACCCAGATTATATTGAATAGCGGCATACATCAAGGGGTATTTTCTGGGGGTGAAAAATTTCAGCGCTTCTTCACAAGAATGTATCGCCTTTAATAAGTTGGCTTCCTTGTCTTTAATTTCGGCAAGAGTCCCGTAGGCAGCGCCTAAATCATTTTGAATTCGGGCGTATTCGACCGGATATTTATTGCCCAAAAATACATTTAATGCTTCTTCATAAGACTGAATCGAAAGTAATAAGTTTTCCTCGGGTTCTTTAATGGAAGCTAAATTCTTATAACACATTCCCTCGCCATGTTTTATCTGGGCATAAATTTTCGGCTCTCTGACTCTAGAGACATGAGGTAATAGATCCTCGTAAATAGCTAATGCTTCATCAATCATACCGTTTTCCATTAATCTTTCGGCATTTTTAAGGCAGGCAAGACGTTGAGCTTTACGAATTTTTCGCTTACGGTATTGGGAGATTATAAAAAGAGTAATTCCAACAAAAACCACGACAATACCACTGATAATGCCTAGAAACCAAGGGTTCTTCAAGTTGAGGAAAGACAAAAGGTATTTCATGGAAGACTTCACCAACCTTTTACGAATGGTTACAATGGTTTATAAAGTAATAAAAATAAAATAAAATGAATCCTAAAAGTGGTGTAAGAAACTCTAATTATATAATGAGAACACCACTTTTTCAATGAGTTGTGATATAAATTCGTTGTTAAAATGGATTTATCACAACTCTACTAAAAGCGTTGTGAAAAACTCTAAATCAAAGTAGTACACACCGCTTTTTTACCGTCTCCATCCAACGGAGGGGAAGTATGGGGGCCTATAAGTCATGAGTGATATTCACAGACCATTAAAATAGGTTTATCACAATTCTACTAATAAGTATACAACAATTTCCGAAATAAAAAAATATTTTAGGCGATATTTTTACAATATTACTAAAAAATTTCAGCCGTGATCAGTGAAAAAACTAAAAGCTTTCAACCGGTTTAATGATTATAAAAGCCCGCGCTTAAAACGGGCTTGATTTACGAGATATAAAGCTATTCATTTTATAATGAAAACTTAATAAGTGTAAAAAACATGATTGCCGATTACGGTAGTGATTGGATTGGATCTGACCCATTGACTGGTTGTTTTGGTGGGATTATAAAAACCATTGGCGCCATTGCTTGGGTCCCATCCCGATAAAGCGGCGGTTACTGCTTGATAGGCGTTTGAACTGGCCGGATTTGAGATTCGACCGTCAAGTACCGGACTGTATTGATAACACCCATTGTCAACCTGATAAATAATTGCCGGGATGGTATCCGGATAACGCGGATCGTTTAACCGGTTTAAAATAGTGGCGGCAACCGCAACCTGTCCCTCAAAAGGTTCGCCGGCGGATTCGGCACTGACTAGCCTGGCTAATAAATCGATATCACTTTTATTTAAATTATATTGATATGGAGAACTAATACCGTTTTGATTCGACGCCGCCGGAATTTTAAGGGTTTGCCCGGGATATAGTATCGAGTTATAATCTAAATCATTAACACGAAGTAAATCATCAATAGTAATACCATTCCACTTGGCGATTAAAAATAAGGTGTCACCCGGCTTAACTTGATAACTGGAGGTTGAACTCGTTCCCGAAGCGCTTTTTGGGATTACGAGCTGCCGGCCAACCGGAAGATAACTGCTTGATAAGTTGTTGGCGCTTTTTAAAGCATCCACCGTGGTTCCAAATCGTTGCGCGATAAGATAAAGCGTGTCTCCGGAACAGACCGTATAAACGGATGAAACTGTTGGCGCTGTATTTTTGGGAGTGATTTTAAGGGTTTGTCCGGGAATAATAGTGGTTGACCACAAACCATTGGATTGCATGATTGATGATACTGTGATTCCATATTTTACGGCAATTAAATATAAGGAATCTCCGGGTTGAATGCAATAGTTTAATCCAAATACAATAGATACATTAACAAATATAATACCGGCAATTAAGAGCATGATTAACACTAATTTGTTTCGAAGTTTCATATTCTCAGCTCCTCTTTGTCCACGGCGGGCAAAAAGTCAGGCTGTGAATTTTGCTGAAATGAAAGAGAGCGATTGGAATAAAATATAAGGCTTGTCCGTGGTGATTATGTAATTTTAAATGAGTATGGTTAATTTAATACTCAGTAGAAACTGAAGCAGCGGTAGGTTTGGAAAAATGCTCCTAACTATTGAACAATTTCTTGTTTTAGCAAATTCTTTGATGATTGGTTATTTCCTCTTGGGAAACAGTGGGATTGGAGAAAGAGGATATAGATATTAATGCTTATCTTTTTTTTTAAATAATTTCCGCAGCCATTTGAAAAGTGAGGATTGTTTCCGACAAATATTACAAATCTGGGTTGGTTGTTCGCCCAGATAAAATCTTTTAACTATACGATCCCGGCAATAGGGCCCCGGTAACATACCGGAACGGGCGCAGATTTCCAGATCAATAAACCGGTGTTTGTTACAATATTCGGTTGGTTCGGTACCGGTTAAAAAATATTCGGTTTCCTTGGGACAAAAAGCGGTAGCCAATGCTCCCGTTTCCTTGCAAATCGTAACACTGGTTATTTCCCGCGGAATTTCAAAGTCGCTCGGAGGTTGATTACGTAATGCGCTAGACATAAACTCCTCCCAGATGGGGGCGGCAATCCGATTGGCGGCCCCCGGAAGCGAACGTTCGTTGTGATCGCATCCGGCGTAAACACAACATAATAAATCGGGAGTATAGCCCACGAACCAGGCATCGTGATTTTCCTGGGTAGTGCCGGTTTTACCCGCAACCGGGCGTTGCAACATATTTCCAATATTGGCCGCCGTTCCGCCGGTTTTAAATACACCGGTTAAAGCTTGAGTAATCAAATAGGAAATCCCGGGATTTAGTATTTTATCCGGCTTGTTTTCCGGCTTGTATAAAATACGCCCTTTTTCATCGGTGATCCGGCGAATGGCGGTCGGTGCGTATTTTATTCCGCCGTTGGCAAATGAAATATAGGCGGTAGTTAATTCCAGAGGTGTTAATTCGCCGGTCCCAAGGGCTAACGATAATAATTTAGGCAGGTTGGAGGAAATCCCCAGTTTCCTTGCCAGGTTGATCACCAATTGAGGTCCGATGCGATTAATGAGCTTTACGGAAATTACATTGCTGGAACAAGCCAAAGCTTCCCGCACCGACATCAGGCCTGAGGTGTTCGGGTCGTTATCGTCCAGCGGGCGGTAAGCATGAGCTCCAATTGAATAAGTAACCGGGGTGCGATCAAGCTTGGTAGCCAGTGTTAAGCCCTGTTCAAGCGCCGCCGCATAAAGAATGGGTTTAAATGCCGAACCCGGCTGGCGCTTGGCTTGCGTGGCGCGATTAAATTGGGATTTCGCGATATCGGTTCCGCCCACTAAAGCCAAAATCTCTCCATTTCTAGGATTAACCGCAATTAAAGCTCCCTGGGGCTGGATCAAACCGGCACGATCCGTAAAAAGCCGGGGTAATCTTTTCATCGCTTGTTCGGCGTAAAATTGTAGTTGCGGATTTAAAGTAGTTTCTATTCGGAAGCCGGCTTTGAAAATAAGACCGGGTTCTTTGGGAAAGATCCGGGCTACTTCATCTTGCAGCAGATCTAAAAAATAAGGCGCCGGTTGCTTTTTATTTTGGAGACCGGGTAGATGTAGTTTTTGAGCGCGGTATATTTTAAATTCGGTATTGGTTATATAACCGCAATTCATCATTCGTTTCAATACTTCATCAATCCGTTTCCGGGCGGCGGATGGATTTAGATAAGGGGAGTAATAGGCCGGGCCTTTCGAGAGGCCGGCTAATAATGCCATTTCCGCTTGATTAAGCTGGTTCAGGCTTTTATTGAAATAGGTTTCCGAGGCGACTTTAAGGCCGTATGCGCCGTGTCCGAAGTAGATTTGATTTAAATAAAGCTCAAAAATACGATCCTTGGGAAAGTGTAATTCCAATTTAACGGTAAAAAACAGTTCTTTTAACTTGCGAATGAAATTTCGTTTTTGATCCAGATAAGCATTGCGGGCCAATTGTTGCGTAATGGTACTGGCGCCTTCCGCCAGGCGGCGGCTAACAAGATCATGCCAGGCGGCGATTAAGATCCGGCCGGGATTAATTCCGTGATGTTGATAAAAACGATGATCCTCAACAGCTAAAAAAGCTTGGCGTAAAAAAAGCGGAACTTCATTCAATTGGATCGGGCGCCGGTTTTGAATAAAAAAGGTGGTCAATAAATTACCATTGACATCGTATATTTCGGAGGCAACCGGCATTTTAGCGGCGGGTAAGGGGAGATAAAGGGCCGCCAACAGGCCGCCGGATATTATCAGTACTAGGATTAGATTGATTTTTCTCCAGTGCTGGTCTTTAAAAAGTTTTTGGATAAACGGGTTATTAAAATTCATAAGTAGCTCCTCACCGATCCTGGCAGCATTCGGTTTATCCTTTTTAAAGGAAAAAGAAGAGAAAGTGGTTAGCGCGTTGGTTTATTTAATAATATGTCCGTTGGGATTAATTTTATGAGAATAAACAGGATAAGCAGGTAAATCCGAACCAATGAGGAAATATTTTCTTAACATTCGTAATGGGGGTTTCCGATGATCGGCTTAAATTACCTGGTGGTATTTTGCGGGGGACTGCTGCTTGGCATTGGATTGACGGCGGCGATTAACCGGATGAAACGCGACGAGAACCGTAGGTTTACCTTGGAATTATTGCGGCAAACCCAGGCGGAGCGTTTTAAGGATTTGGAGACGCTCAATGAAAGACTAAAAGAAGCTTTTACGGCAATTTCTTATGAGGCTTTGAATAAAAATACGGAACGGTTTTTGAATATAGCCGGGGAAACCCTGAAACTTCAGATTCAATCGGGGGAACAAACCCTGGAGGCAAAAAAAGGTTTGATCGATCAAACCTTGGAAGCCATAAACAAGGAATTGGCTAAAGTTAACGAGGTTGTTACCCAGCTTGAGAAGGATCGAGAGCAAAAATTCGGAGAAATAAATATTCAGCTTAAAGCGGCAATGGAACAAACAGCCAGGCTCCAAGAAACCACCGGCCGGTTAAAAGATACTTTGGCTAATTCCCGGGTCCGGGGCCAATGGGGGGAGCGGATGGCGGAGGATGTATTGCGGGCCGCCGGATTTGTGGAGGGGATTAATTACCGGAAGCAACTGCCGTCCCCGGATGGAAACCGGCCGGATTTCACTTTTCTGTTGCCGAAAAATTTGATTATTAATATGGATGTAAAGTTTCCACTCGATAATTACCTTCAGTTTCTTAAAACCGATGATGATAACCTGAAAGAATCATACCGCGGACAGTTTATCAAGGATGCGCGGAACCGGATCCGGGAGGTTACCGGCCGGGACTATATAAATCCCGAGGGAAATACCGTCGATTACGTATTGGTTTTCAATCCCAATGAGCAAATTTACGGATTCATTAACGAGATTGATGGGACCATCGTTGATGATGCATTAAAAAATAAGGTGGTGCTTTGTTCACCGCTGACATTATACGCCTTTTTAGCGATTATTCGACAGGCGATCGAGCATTTTAACCTGGAACAGACAACCTCCAGGATTTTATCGTTGCAGGCCGGGTTTCATAAGCAATGGGAGATTTTTTGCAATACCTTTGAACGAATGGGAAAACGGCTCGAGGACGCTCAAAAGGAATATTTAGCGCTGGCCTCGACCCGGCGCCACCAACTGGAGAAACCCTTACGGATGATCGAGGAATTGCGCCGGCGTAATTACTTTCCGGCCGAACCGGAAACTAACGAGGAACCCGCCGCCGGGGCGGAAGACTTAAATTTCCAGGGAGAATTCGATAATTAAGGAAAGTTCAATAATTAAAGGATAAATACCGAAAATTTTTGGCGATCCTAGTTACAGAGGTGAGTTTTAATGGGGATTAACGGTATGCGGTCCCGCCCGATTGGAGTTTTTGATTCCGGGGTGGGAGGACTTTCAATTTTAAAAGAGATTAGGAAAATACTACCAACCGAGGAGTTAATCTACCTGGCGGATTCGGCGCATTGCCCTTATGGTATTAAACCGGTGGCTGAAATCAGGCAACGCACTCTGGAGGTCACTGATTTTTTAACCGGTTTGACGGCCAAAGCAGTGGTTGTTGCCTGTAATTCAGCTTGTGAGGCGGGCTTGGAACGGATTCGCGATAAATATCCGGACTTGCCGGTTATCGGGGTGGAACCGGCGGTTAAACCGGCGCACCAGGAGACCCGTAATGGAAAAATCGGAGTACTGGCGACCAGTTTAACCTTGAACGGGGAACGTTTTTCCCATCTGGTCGCCAGGTATGCGGCCGAAGTTGAAGTTTTCAGCCGGCCGGCGCCGGGTCTGGTCGAATTGGTGGAAGCCGGAAAATTGGATACCGCCGAAACCGAAGCCGTGCTTCATCAATATCTGGATTCGTTATTGGAAAAAGGGATCGATACCTTGGTGCTGGGCTGTACCCATTATCCGTTTTTGATACCCGCTATTCAAAAGATATGCGGTAAAAGCGTTGTCGTCCTGGATACGGGCCCGGCGGTGGCCCGTCAAACCAGAAAAATATTGGAGGAAAATGATTTATTAAATCTTGGAAAAAATTTAGGAAAGGAGCTTTTCTATACCAGCGGGGACCCGGAGATAGTGGAGCGGATCGTTCGGAAATTGTGGCCGGGAAACCGGATTGTAGTAAACAAGGCGGGAATTTAAAGGAATAGCGGCCTTTCTTTTAAAACAAAAAGGATTGTGGACTTCACAACTTTTCCATATTACATCTCCATATTCACAATCAAATCCGCGACCAAAGTATCTTTAAAGCTATGGTAGACTTTTTAAGAAGTTTAAATCCTTAACAAATCTGATCCTTTAAAAAAGGATTAACGATTTTTACTGAACCACTGATAATCTGGTCATGCTTCATATCTTCTGAATAAATTATACTGCATTCATTCTCAATAGCGGTAGCGATCACCAAACTATCCCAATATGAAAACCCGTATCTTTCCTTTATATCTATGCAAAGTTTTATTGTCTCACCTTCGATAAAGCATACACCAATATATTTGTATCCCAAAAAACATTTATCGCTCATACAATTCATCTCGGTTAAACATTTTAAAGTTATTGTCGGCCTTTATTGGGTTTAACATGGACTCGGGAATTTCTCCCCATACTTTTAGGTTTTTGTCTATATTTCCGTTTTGTACTTCAACGAAGTTTATTCCCTTAAAAAACTTCATTAATATATCAAATTTTGATTCATCCTTTACATTCAGGATCAACTGTTTCATGTGTATCACTCCCTGTACCCAGCTTCTTTTTTTATTATACCCGAAAAACATTTTAATTGCCACTCTTGTATATGCACTCATTCCCGATCCTTTTCCAACCACCCGGGATTGCAGAGGGCTCTGGGTAAACGTGGTAACGTGGTATTGAGATCTTATTTACCCCAACCCATATTCCTTCGCCAACTCCGTGAAAGCGGGCAAGGAGTTTACAATCACTTTCTTGGAAACGCAGTAGGCAAGCCGGAAGTATCCCGGAGTCCCGAAGCCCCTGCCGGGAACCAACAGGATATTGTATTTCAAAGCGGCGTCCTTAAAGGCGTTATCATCCGGAATCGGGCATTTCGGAAATAGATAAAAGGCTCCCTGTGGTTTGATTACCTCAAAACCGAGTTTGGTCAAATGGTTGTAAAGGATATCCCGCCGTTCCCGGTAGACTTCGACTCCGACCACTTGCCCCTGCAGATCGGCGACCAGGTGTTGCATCAGCGCCGGGGCGTTGACGAAACCCAATACCCGGTTGGCGAAGACTAAACCGTCAAAAAGGATCCCGGCTTCGGGCATTGTAGGGTTAATTGCGACATAACCGATTCGTTCTCCGGGTAAGGCCAGGTCTTTACTGTGCGAGGTTGTTATGATTCCACGTTTAAATATGCTTAAGACCGGCGGGACCGTTACGCCGTCGTAAACCAAGCCTGAATAGGGTTCATCGGAAACCAGATAAATTTCGGTTCCTAATTCGTTCTCTTTTTGCCGGATGATTTCGGCCAAATCCCGGAGTAAGCCTTCCGGGTAAACTACTCCGGTCGGGTTGTTGGGTGAATTGATCAAAATAGCTTTGGTTTTGGGAGTGATCGCGCCGTCAATCGCCAGTAGATCGAGTTGAAAATCGCTTTTGGTATTGACCACCACCAGTTTTCCCTGATGATTGTCGGTATAAAAACCGTATTCCACGAAATAGGGAGCACTGACGATTATTTCATCCTCGGGATTTAATAATGCCTTGAAAACCACATTCAGTCCGCCCCCGGCGCCGACGGTCATCACCACATGGTTCTCATTCAGGTTGAGCCCGGTTTTTCGGTTCAGATATCCGGCCACCTTTTGGCGGGTTTCCGGGTAACCGGCATTGCTGCTCATATATTTATGCATTCCCGGAATGGGATTTTCGGCCAATTCCCGTAACCGCTTATTAAAGGCCTCGGGCGGCTCCAGATCCGGGTTGCCGATGGAAAAGTCGAATACTTTATCGGGGCCGTGGATTTTGCTTAACCGGGCTCCTTCCTCGAACATTTTGCGGATCATCGAGGAACCGCTGAGCGCAGTTTGTACTTTGGCCGAGATTGCCATTTTAATACCCCCTATTTGTCAGTATTGAGTAAAAAAATAAAAAGACGAAGCGCTTATATGAAAACAGTTATCTCACACAAAGGCACAAAGCCACGAAGAAAAGAAACTGGCATTATTATTACTCCGGTGGCTAAATATATCAATTAATGATATTGTAAGAGCCAATGAAAACGAAGTTTTCTCAGTTAATGATTTGCATCTTCAACTGCCGGAGTAATAGTAGAACTGTGATAAAGTCTAGTTTAGTCGAGGAAGGAATACAGTTCTTTGTTAAAAGCGTTGTGTACTGCTTTGAATTAGGGTTTTTCGCAACGCTTTTAGATTAGAAAAACCTTTGTGCTTTTGTGTTAGCATATAAATTGACAACGGTTATCGGATATAAAAGGGTTCCAAGGCAAGACTATGTTTTCATAATTATATATATAACGGAATAATCCTGCTTTTTAGTTTACGATATTTGGATTTATTACCGGGATTCACATTCATTTTTATCTTTACACCGTCTTGAAAATCGATTATAATTGATTATACAAATTACGTGCCGAAGTGGTGGAACTGGCAGACGCGCTGCGTTCAGGGCGCAGTGGGAGTACTCCCGTGCGGGTTCAAATCCCGCCTTCGGCACCAACTCTATAAACCATTGATTTTAAACTTATTAAGCTGCGCAGGTAAGGATTTACCTGAGCAGCTTATTTTAAATTATAAGAAAAGAGAGTTTTCAGTAATAGATTAAAAACCGCTCGAATTAGGGTATCTGGCATTGATATTAAAGTTCTCGGAAAGAGTCTACCGGGACGCGCCTTTCTAAGCGAAAAAGAAAGTATTCGCGGGGGTATCATGATCTTTGTAACAAGAGATACACATCGAGAGATTGATATAGGTAAGCTATCGAATAAAAAGTTTCCGCTAAACAAGGAGTTAAGCAAAAATGATTACATTGTGGTGGCGGGAGATTTTGATTTTGTGATGAATGGTAAGGATTTCCGGGATGCTGCGGTAGAAAAGCTTACCGATCACGCCATCTTAACTGATTTAGCAGGAAGCGATAAAGACTGGCGAGTACGTGTTGCCGCGTATCGGAAACTCGGCAATGCACAAGCTGCTAAACGAGAGATTGCGATTCATGACAGTAATCAATTTCAATTATCAAGAAAATGGGAAAAATAATATTTTAAAAGAAAATGTTATTATAAATCGTGAGAAAGAGCGAGAAAAGGTCATTTGGTGCGATAAATGCCAAAAGATACTTGGAACTAATGACTGACATATAGTGTCCGTCCGCCAAGTGCGAAGGAAATGGATGTGGAAATCTATATGGATGAATTTTCATGTAAGAAATGTGGTTCAATGGCAAAAGAGATTTATAAAGATAAGATTAACTATATTAATATATTTCCATAATATTCAGGGATGTAAAAAATAGGCTTGATGATATTCGAACACTGAATTGATTTTTATTTTAAAGAACCGGCTTAAATAAACCGATAAAAATATATAAAGGAATCGAGGCTTCAAAAAATTATCAGAGGGCTCCCGACAATGTTCGAAGGCAAAAAAATTGTTACCATTTATAGCGGGGATTATTACATCTCGAATGACCAAAATGTAGTAATCTGCACCGTGTTGGGCTCATGCATAGCGGTTTGCCTGTATGACGACCTGATGCGGATCGGGGGGATGAATCACTTTATGTTGCCGCGGGCTTGGACGCGTCATGTTTCCGAGTTCGGGCGCTATGGACTGCAATCAATGGAAATCATGCTGTCGAAATTTTATAAAATGGGCACAATTCATTCCAATCTAAAAGCAAAAGTATTCGGAGGCGCTAAAATGTTTGAACTTGCATTCGCGAAAAGCGAAGATGTAGCGGCTTCAAATATTAATTTCATTCTTAATTACCTCCGCCAAAAACAAATATCGATTGTGGCCCGGGATTTGGGTGGAGCGGCGGGACGGAAAATTTATTTTGATTTAGAAAACAATAAGGTATTTTTACGCCGGATCCAATAATTGAATGAAACCAACCTTTATTTGGATTTAAAGCAGGAATGAAAAAATTGGATGACGAAATTATAACCGGAATGAAACCGGTGGTTTTTAACAAATGGAGGGAAATATGAAGGCGTTAATTGTTGATGATGCTTCTTTAGCGAGAACGATGATGCGGAAACTGCTTGAAGCAAACGGGTACAACGAAATATGGGAGGCTTCCAACGGAGAAGAAGCAATTAATCTTTATGAAGGGGTAGGACCGGATCTGGTGACCATGGATATTACCATGCCCGGAATAGACGGTATTACCGCGGTTAAAAGAATTATGGCCATCGATCCGATGGCTAATATTATTGTCTGTAGCGCTCTGGGTGAAAAAAGTATTGTAATGGAAGCGATTCAAGCAGGCGCCAAGCATTTTGTCATTAAACCCTATGACGCCGATAAAGTGGTAAGTATTATCAAAACTATTCCAAAATAAAGTATCAACTATCCTTCACTACTAATTTTCGTTTGTTTCGGCAGTTCGATTTCGGCCGAAGGCCGGTTTAACAATTTAAACTGTTCCGCTAGTATAATATACTTCTGGATTAATCTTGGCGATAAACCGGTTATTTTGACAATATTGGAGACGGGCATTTTCCGGTTCAGCAAGGTAATTACTTCTTTGAAGCGTTCGATCAGCTTTTCAATCTCAACACCGGTGCGATGAAAGTGACGCGCAATCTCTCCCGGGTCTCTCTGACCACTGAAGAATAGCTGAATAATTTGGAGTTTGTTGTCAATATTCCGGCCAATATCCTTAACCTGGCCCCGGGTGGGGATAAACTCGCCATGCCTTCGCAACTCGGTGATATCCCGAAAAATAGTGCTGATACTGCTGGTTAAAATACCGGCTAAATCTTCGTAGGTAAGGACCGCTCCCGCGGCGGCCGCTTCATGGGTTAGCCGTTTGATCCGGTATTGTCTTAAAGCGGCTAAACCGCGCTGGCGGCTGATCGGTTCGTCTTCGGAAGCGATCAGGGTCAATTGAACCTGGATCCGATGGCATTCGGACAAGGCCTTGCCGGAAGGTTCACTGTTACTGATGGCTTTGAAAGTCAGACTTGCGTTTAGATTCATTTGAGCTGGATTTTCGGATTTTTTATTCAATCAAGAACTCCTAAAATCACGACTTATTTTCATAAAAAAGTTCTCGATTAGTAATCGTTCTCCTGCAAAAAATAAGCAAAAGAATATTATGGAAAATAAAAGACCCTCCTATAAGGAGGGTCTGCGTTTAAACAGTAAATCTTACCACATAGCGGCGTGGGCACCGAGAACAATAGAACCATCGCCGACTTGCGGCATTACATAACCGACTCTTAAACCAAGAACGCCATATTGATATACCATATAGATTTCTCGGTTGTCGCTGGCGGTGAAATATTTAGCGCCAAGGGTCATTTTATCGATAGCGGTATATTCGCCGCCGATACCGATTTCACTGTTATTCAGGTTGTAGAAAAGGGTAGCATTGCCAACGCCTTCAAAAGCAACATTGCCTTGAACCATGGAATTGGTTGCACTTTGAGCATAATAGTCAACAGCAATCTTCATGGAATCGCCAGCATTAAATTCAGCGCCTACGAGGTAGTCAGCATCGGTTTTGTAACCGAGATAGAATTTACCGCCGTCAAAAAGATATTTAACTCCTAAACTGGTTGCTCCACCGGTATTTAAACCATACTCCAAGTTAATAGAGAGAGCATCGGTATGGCCTTTGATGGATAATACGTTGGCATCACGATGGCAGAAGAACGGGTCGCCACCGAAATGATTGGTGCCCCACAGCGGAATCTGACCAACCAAAGTGGTGTCGGGATCGCCGGTATAG
>JBJKPO010000134.1:0-2433 GCA_046706235.1 Bacillota bacterium
AATTACCAGATAGTGAGGAACGAAAACCGCTCCGAAAACAGGAAGCGGTTTTCCTTCGATGAAAAGGGGCAGGGAAAAAGTATCCTTCCCCCAGATTAACATCGCGACTCCCCGGATAAAAATCGAAGCGCCGATAGTCATAATCACCACCATCAGGATCGGGGAGTTTTTTAGCGGCCGAACCGCCAGGTGCTGAAAAACTACCCCAAACAAAGTAGTTACCAAATCAGCAATTACTATTGCGAGCGGCAAAGGAATACCGGCGGTAAAAATCGATATTATACCGGTAGTAAACAAAGTCACCGTCACCATTCCACCCAGCATCACGAACTCTCCCTGGGCAAAATTAATGATTTCACTGGAATTGTAAATAACCATAAAACCCAAGCCTATCAATGCATAAACGCTTCCCTGGGTGATCCCGCTGATTAAATATTGTAAAAAAATAGCCGGATTAAACATTAAAATCTCCTATTTTTTAAGCAATGTCCATTTCTTATTGATGATTTGAATCATCACGCAAGGGTCCACCAAACCATCGTGATCGGTGGGAGAATAATTAAAAACTCCGCCAATTCCCGAAAAATTAGTGGTTTTTTCGATTTCATCACGTAATTTAGCCGGATTATCGCCGACTTTACGTAATGCCCTGACAACTATATTCAAAGCATCCGAAGCATGTCCGCCGTAATGGTCCGCGGAACGTCCGTATTTTTTCTTAAATGCTTTAGCGTATTGTTTTAAAGCCTCTTTTTGAGGATCCGATCCGGATAATTGATCGGCGGCAATTAAGCGTACCGCCGGAAGAGTAACCCCATTGGCCGCCGAACCGGCTTGAACGATGAATGCTTGATTGGCGATTCCGTGACTCATAAATAAAGGAAGCGAAATCCCCAATTGTTGAACATTTTTGGCTACTTGGGCCGGACCGGGATTGGTTCCCCAGCAAACAATCGCCTGAGCGCCGGTGGTCCTGATTTTAGTCAATTGCACCGTCATGTCGGTGTCCTTCGAAGCAAAGGATTCTTCACCAACAATCTTCATATTGTATTTAGGCGCCAGTAGTTTTAATTGATCCTTTCCGCTTGAGCCAAACGCGTTGGAATCATAAATAACGGCGAATTTGGTGATTTTTTTCCCGGCCATATAGCTTAATAATTTTCCAACCACCAGCGCATCCAACGGAGCAGTCCGAAACACCCATTTTTTAATGGGATTGGTAATTGCAATTCCAGCCGCCATTGAAATTTGGGTAATACCAGCTTCTTCCGCAATCGGAGCAACCGCTAATGACGGTCCGGTACCGGTGCCTCCGATCAAGACACAAGCTTTATCTTGCTCAATCAACTTTCTGGCGATTTTTACCGCATTAGTGTTATTGGAGGCGTCATCCTCAATAATTACTTTTAAAGGATGACCGTTGATGCCACCCTCTTGGTTGATTTGTTCCTCCAACATCAATAAAGTATCCTGTTCCGGAACTCCTAAAGGAGCGTTAGGACCGCTTACTGAAATAAAAGCTCCCACAACATAAGGCTTCTTAGCACTATCCGCGGATACAGCAAAACAAACCATCAACACTAATATTAATAATACTAATCCAATTCGAAAATACCTTCCCAATTTAAATCCCTCCATATTACCACCATATCATCAAATAAGTAGCATAAAAGGATTAAGGGAAGAAAAAAACCCAACATAGCCATGTCAGGTTTTAAATTTTAAATCCTTTTTCGGCTACTATCTACCTGAAATATAACTGCTAATAAGGATTTAGTTATCATTACGGCTCAGATAGAATAAATTCGCCTAAAAAATTAAAATTCCTGCTAGTTTTTAGTCGAAAACTCACATGTATAATAGAACTACATTTCCAAATTGACTTTTAATTTTGCGCTATTGTCCATTTACCATCTTTAATCTCAACCATTACAAATGCATCATTGGTTAAACCGTCATGATTTGTTTCCGAATAATTGAAAACTCCTCCGATACCCGCAAAGTTAGCTGTTTTTTCAATTTGATCACGTAATTTAGCGGGATCGTTTCCTGCTTCTTTCATCGCTTTTACAATAATATTCAGGGCATCCCAAGCATGGCCGCCAAAAGTATCCGCGGGTTTGTCATATTTTGCTTCGAAAGCCGCTGAATACTCTAATAACAGTTTTTTCTGAGGGTCGGTATCCGGCAACTCCCCGGCAACAATTAATTTTCCAGCCGGAAGTAAAATTCCATCGGCGGCATCACCAGCTTGATCCAAAAATGCCTTATTAGCCACACCATGACTCATGAATAGGGGCAATTTAATTCCCAGTTGTTTAATATTCTTGGCCACCTGCGCCGGACCAGGATTAGTTCCCCAGCAAATAATCGCCTGGGCATCCGTGGTGCGAATCTTGGTGAGTTGGACGGTCATATCGGTATCTTTGGAGC
>JBJKPO010000135.1:0-5765 GCA_046706235.1 Bacillota bacterium
TACTTTTTTGGTTTCTCACCATTGAAGATAATACCATGAAATGTCATAATTTTTGTAACTACTGACTTTTATTAGTGGCACACTTTTTGTTAGCGTTTTTGGTACACTTTATTTTAGCATTCACAGGGGATTATATACAATTGATAATGGTGTTATATACTATGAAGAAGGTGATAATAGAGATTATATAAATGAAATGGCTTCACATACTGGTTTTAGCATTAATTGGGGCATTTATGCAGAAGGTTACGATAATTCAAGTTTGGGATTATGGAAAGAAGAAATGAATTATAGGATGCGTTATTTTTTTGGAGATGGAACACCTGTAGATGTGAATTTTAATTTAGTTGATATTTATTTACAACCGAATGATTTTAGTTATTTTAATAATATGGTTGCTCATCTTCAAGATTATGGAATAATGGATTTCACAATAGATTTTGATTGTAAACAAGCTGTTGACTTAGGTCGCTGGGCTGGAAACGTTACATTTAGATTAAAAGGTAATCTTATAGGTAACGATGGCAAAGTGGATTTTAAAGGATATATTGGAGCATATAATGATAGATTTGATTTTAATTGGGCAGATAGACATTTTTTAATAGAAGCCGGGGTTAGAGCAGCAAGTTTTTTACAAGGACAACCATATGATATAAGATTTCACGGGCATCGACCTATCCCTATATCTTGGAAAGTCTACTAGAAAAAAAATAACATTTTGGAAAAGAGTGTATAAAAATTGGAAAAAAAACATATAAGATCAATATTAGGCTTTATTCTCTCGCCGTTAATTTGTTTATTTATTTATTTTCTTTTTATAGTGGCTGAGTCTATTATTAGTTTGATATTTAATATAAAACATGCTCAAGACACTTCATTATCTACTGTACTATCGTGGATGATTTTTCCTGGTATTCCATTTATGTATATATTTACTATAATAATTGGGGTACCAACCATTGTTTTACTTAAAAAAACTCGTTTTTTTAAGTTTCTTGGTTTCCTTTACAGTGGTATTTTTTGGGGTATTTTAGCATTTATTATACTTTTATCAAAAATTTTGGACATGCCCTTATATGGAATTATAATAGTATTTATATCGATTGAAATTGTTAGTATTGGGAGTTTCTTAAGCTATTGGTGGATTGCAAAGGCAGGTAATAAATGATAATTTTATCACTGATTACTAAAAATCATTTCCCCGGTTTTTTGTATTTCCGCAAAGAATCCGCTGGGATCGGCGGAACCGGTCTCAAATAAAACCGGTTCAATGCTTACATCAATATCATGAGTGAGATTAAACAATTTAGCTTTGGACTCCAAAAGATCCCCATCGATTTTATCGACAACCACCGCAACGTCAATGTCGCTATATTCGTTAGCAGTGCCTTTGGCATAAGAACCATAAAGAATTACTTTTTGCACCGGAAAGTAAGTACGGACTACATCGGCGTATTGCCTCACTTTATCGATAACTGTACTTTTATCCATTGCGACAACTCCTTGGTTTGAGCGAGTAAATCATTGATATGTGTAAAAAGTGTATACTAGTTTTACTAAAATAGTTAATATCTAGTGCTGCTTATTATCGGAAACACCTAAATAACTTTTCAAGGCATTCTGAAAGTATGTGTGAAAAATTGACGTTTTCCTTTTCGGCCAGGTCATCCAGCCATTTAGGTATTGTTAAAGTTTTCTTAACCGTTTTATTGGCCATTTTGTCCCGAAAAGGGACCATCCAGGCTTCCACCATTACTACAAATTGATTGTTGTTCAGGTGCAGATCGGAAATATTTGACGGTTGCGGAATCGAAGCGGCGTCATCCTCTTCCAGGCTGTAAAGATGCAGCGGTAAAACGTCTTTGGCCATGTAAATGGCGTCTTTTTCATCGTCGCCGCAGGTATAACACCCCGGTAAATCAGAAAACTCCACTGAAAACCGCAGGAATCCGGGAACTTCGGGCGCTTTTCACAACTTACAAGCTTAACAAGAAAACCATGACCCAGTTCAAGTGCCGTATTCATTCAATATTTACGGAGAATGGGGTTGATATCCTCAAAAAGCAAGTGGCCAATCCTGAAAACCGTA
Source organism: Bacillota bacterium (assembly GCA_046706235.1). Classification (GTDB taxonomy): domain Bacteria; phylum Bacillota; class UBA4882; order UBA8346; family UBA8346; genus JAEZJQ01. The sequence goes on from JBJKPO010000135.1 coordinate 2,090, forward strand.
CCAAACTTTTAGGATTACCTCTGACCGACACCTGGAAACAACAGCTTAAAATGTTGTATATCCAATTAGACACCATTGAACAGGAAACCGAACAGATAAAAAAACTCATCTACGAATTAGGCTACCGGCTTTTTCGGGAAGAAATTGAGATTCTATTAAGTATTCACGGATTCAGTAGTATTTACGCGGGTAAATTATGCGTGTTATAAACAAGTATGGGATGGAAATTTATTGAAATTATATTCTTCGAGGGAAATAATCAAACTTCCATAGGCCGACAGTACCGAAGAAGCGTTAAAAAACGCCAATTTTAAACACTGTAAATTACTTCCCCGGTTTTTTGAATCTCTTCAAGAAAACCACTCAAATCATTACTATTAGCTTCAAAAATCAGCGGTTCGATCATTTCGTCAATGTCCCTTCGGAGTTCAAACAGTTTATATTCCGACTCCAAAATATCGTCAATTTTGTCAACAATTACTGCAACATCAATATCGCTGTTTTCCCGGGTCGTTCCTTTCGCATAAGAACCGTAAAGAATGATTTTTTGAACAGGGAAATTAGCGCGAACTAAATCAGCATATATTTTTAGCTTTTCGATAACTGAAGCATTATCCATTGGTATAGCTCCTTCGTCATTATAATTATATTCCGGCACTTTTCTTTAGTTAAAGCTTGAAATAGTTTTTCCTTTTCTGCTGGATATCTAGCTTCTATATTTAGCGGATCTCACCTGTCTAATACTTTCTTTTGTTCCAAGGAAAACAAATCATATAAGCCCGATTGTTTGGCAAGTTTAACTAAGTTATGGATTTTTTCCGGAATTTCGTTTTTAACATGAACATAATAACCCTTAAGGGTTTTTTCAATGACTTGATGGCACATGAATCCCACATACAAAAACCTTTTAGTTTCAAGCATTGCTTCGGCAGTTTATAAATCATATTCAGCAAGGTCAATCCAATATTGAACTTTATTATTCATCTATAGTTAATACCGTCCTTTACGTCTATTCTATCATAAAATTCAAGCTAATGAATAGAAATTTAAGATCAGGTATTCCAATGGCACCAAGATACTTTCGATATTCCATCCGGGCCGATAGGCTGGCTGGTACCCGGACTTGCAGAAATCAAGCTTTTTCCCGGGGCGATCGGGTTTTGGGTTGCAGTTTCATTTGGAAATAACGGTGAGGATAATTAACGAATAGTTGGAAGATGAAGCGGAAATAAGGAATTGGGATTTGGCCCCGAAGATATCCGGCGGGATACGGCGGTATATATCCGCCAATCAAATCAACTGGCGGCCTTGTTGTTTGAGAATTTTTGTCAAATACTCCAAAGTTCATCATAGCAATTATCTATTGCTGCTTACTATCGGAACCCCCCAAATAACTTTTCAAGGCATTTTGAAGTATATGTAAAAAATTGACATTTTCTTATGGGGCCTAAGTTCGACCCCGCGCCCCTGTAATTAGGGGAAACCACCATGCTCCGAAGGGAATCTAAAAATCCGATGAGGTGGAGAATATGGCTTATGTTTTAGATTGTATCGGATAGTTTTAAGTGACTTCTGAAAAATGCTGTGTAACCATAGTAAATATATTCTTAGGATAAGGGATTTAATAGACTTCAGAGGATAGTGGGTTCCTTAAAAAGTTGGTGGGTTTTTTAGAGAATTGCTGTCAATATGGGTTTATGATATACTTAATTTATTAAACAAAAAGAAGGAATAACTTTGTTGCCGGGTTATCGAGAATTGGATTACAGCCGTATCCGCGCTAAAATTGCCGACATTCGGGAATCACTGGCGATTTTTAATGAATATGCCGGACGTTCCGATGAAGCGTTTCTTGGGAATCCGGAGGCGATCCGGTCGGCCCGTTATGCCTTGATTGTGGCAATTGAAGCGGCCACCAATCTAGGTAATCATTTTTGCTCCCGAATAATAAATAAAGCGCCCAACAGTTACGCCGAGACCTTCGGTTTCTTAGGTGAAGCCAAGCTGATTTCCATGGATTTGGCAACCCGGTTGGGGAAAATGACCGGTTTGCGTAATATTCTGGTCCACCATTATGCGCATGTGGATGATCGTTTACTATTGCAGATTATGAGGAACGACCTGGGCGATCTTGATGAATTCATTGATCAATTAGCGCCATATATCGAAAAAGGCCCAAGACCGGGAGGAGAAAGCTAATGGAAGGCAGGCTCTTTTCAATTCCGGTTCCTGAAAAAGAAGCCATCAAGGCCAAAATCCGGGATTATCTCTCCGGACAGACGGAAATTCATTTTGCTTACCTGGGTGGTTCCTTTTTAGATGGCGGCGCTTTTCGTGATATTGACCTGGGTATTTATTTTGAACCGGTTTTGGCCAAACCGGTCCAGTTGGATTTGGCTTTGCGATATGCCGCCGAGTTAAGCTGCCGGACTGGATTTCCCGTTGACATCCAGCCCTTAAATTACGCTAGTCTGGAATTTCAATACCAAACCAGCCGCGGCGAGTTGTTGTTTAGCCGGGATGAAGAACAGCGTCTGAATTTTATCGAGGATATCTGGCCGCAATATTTTGATTTTCAGTATTTTATGCGGGAGAATTTGCGGGATTTATTGCGGTAAAATTTAAAAAACGGGCTGATTATTTCACCCGTTTGATTTGGATCGCTTCGGTATCTAATCGTTTAACTTCATTATCCAAGTCGGCAATCATCCGTCTTAACTGTTGATGTTCTTGACAATTCTCGGCTTTAAGGTTTAATAATATAACCGGCGCGGAGCGCGGGCGGCTTCAAAACCTAGTTTGATGTTGTTTTCAATGGCGGACCGTTGGAAATCCAGGGCGTTTTTCCCCTGGAGAAATGACGCCGGAGCGATCAGGTGAATCGGGACCCGGCGCCGGCCGGGGAACAGCCGGTGGTATTGATTGATGAAACCGGCTTGTTGCAGGTCGTTGGTTTCAATCTCGCTGGTTAAAATATCGATGGTCCGCAACAAGGCATTGAAAGCCCCGCTGTGTTTGGTTTCGGGGAGCACCGGTTTTAAATTGGGTCCGACCGGGTAAGTGACGATAACGAAGATTTCATCCGGGTCTTCATCAAATACCGCCCCGAGCGGGGTAATATCGCGCAAGCCGCCGTCGTACCAATGTTTACCGTCGATGTGGACCGCGGGAAAAAATAAAGGCATACTGGCGCTGGCTAAAATATATTTAATCAAGTTCTTTTGGTATTCGGGATGGCGATTGTCGACATACAAGAGCGATCCGGACTCATAATCCACGGTGGCAATTTTTAAGATGGACGCCGGGTTGAAAACCCGATCCGGACTGATATTGTTTTGGAGCAGCCGCTGCAATCCGCGCGGAGCGTAAAGAGCGTCGCTGAAAAATAGTTTAAGGTATCCCAGGATGTTTTGCCGGTAAATCGAACCGTCACCTTTGATTTTAAGCCATAACTTTTGGAGTTGGTCCGCCAGTTCGAGCAGTTCCTGCCGGTTTTTTGACTGGCTGAGAAACGCCGCGTTGATCGCTCCGATGCTGGTGCCGCTAAAAATATTAAAAAATAGTCCTTTGACACTTATCAAGTAATCCAAAGCGCCCACCTGAAAAGCGCCCTTGCATCCGCCGCCCGATAATACCAACGCCCGTTTCATAGCTAAAACTCCTTTTTTTAGAAAAA
>JBJKPO010000136.1:0-10689 GCA_046706235.1 Bacillota bacterium
CCGCCAACCCGGACGGAACCCAGGTGGGCTATGTACAAAACTGCGAATTCGAAGACTTTTGGGCTTTTACTAAACCCGGCTGGGGAGCTTTGCGCCATGACCTCTCCCTGACCTCCGACAACAGCCGACTCCGTACGCCCAAATTGCTCGACTTGTTTTTGGTATCCACCTGCACGGCGGAAATCGTATTTAGAATTCCCGATGCCACGCAAGTAAGCATCGAGCTTTTCAGCGGGCGCTGGTTTCCCATGAAACTTTGCCTCCGGCGCAGCGAGAACCGTTACTATCTGCAGGCCTCAGTCCAAGTCGAACGCGGGGCCACTTTCGCCGCAATGCCTGTGACCATCCTGCTGGAGGCGCCTGACCGGCTGATCACGCCAAATACCTGGAAGGCGGTTTCCTTGATTTTTAATCCCTTGGAATTAGCGATCGCGATGGATGGCAACATTATTGCCCGCCGGGTGCTGTATCGGGTACAACCATACCGGCGTAACCCCAATGATTTTTACATTCATGTCGGACCGGGCGGCGATAGCGATCCTTATGATTTTAGCGTGGCTTTCAAGGGGAAAGTGGCCGGCTTGCGAATTTGGAATGTGGTTCCGCAGTACCTTTCATCCTCTCTGCAGCAATGGCGGGATCAGGGGCGCGGGGCCATTGAAAGCAAGTACGCGGACCTGGGAGGGGCTTCAGGATTGCTGGGCGCCCCCACCGGGGAGGAAAGCGACATTGCCGGAGGCCGCTACCGCACCTACGAACACGGAAACATTTATTGGTCCCGTGAAACCGGGGCCTGGGAAGTGCATGGGCTAATATTGCAGACGTATGTCTTTAAAAATGGTCCGGGTGGTGAATTGGGATTTCCCGTCACGGATGTCATGGTCAATAATGTCCAACAATGTAACAAATCACTTTTTTATAAAGGTGCGATTTATCAACCGCACAGTTCAGAACGCGCTTTTCACCTTCCATTTGAGATTTTCCAGAAATATAATGCGTTGTATCAGGAAACCGGGATTTTGGGCATACCGCTGTCCGGACAGTTATCTATGGATAACGGCGCGAATCGTTTTTTCTACCTAAACTTCCAAAATGGCGTCATTTTTTATAAGGAGAACATTGGTGCGTTTTACCTGTTGAGAAAATTATCGGATTATTATTTGGGGTACACCTACCACGGTATCCAGGCCCTGCGGCCGCGTTTGGGCTTTTTGCAGTCGGACGAGATGTCTTGGGAACCCAATCGTCCCAGGGCCAAAAGCGTTCAATTTGAAAATGGCGGGCTCTATTGGAACGGGGAAGAAAATATCTCACCGCAGGCAATTTTTGGGGTGATTAACCAGAAATACCTGACCTTCATTGACTCCAAAAACCGTTTGGGATATCCAATACGCGAACAGCAAGATTGCGACGGCGGATATTTTGCGCGTTTTGAAAAGGGGAGCATCGCCAGCCATCAACTCCTGGTAGCTCCGGTAGATCCCAACCATCCAAACGCTCGCCAAGACCAGGGGCAAGTTTATTCCGAAAAGCTTACCTTGCGCATCCAGGATGTATCGATTGGCCCGATTGACGATGGGCCAGGTAACTCCGTTCCCGACATTTTTGTCCGGCTGACGCTCAGCGTAAATGGGACGAATGTAGTCCATAACAAAAGATACCCCGAAAGCGGTTATGTTTCCAACCGCTTGGAGCTAAACGCCAATTTCGAGCTTCCGTTGGACAATGGGAACACGGTCATCGATATGGAGCTTTTAATCTATGATTGGGATCTTATAGGCGACGATTTGTTGGGGGGCTATTCCAAACATTTTTCGCTTTCTAATTACTGGGGGCTGACCGATGGGGATAACCATCAAGGGATAGTCAGCGCCGAGGTTACAAACCCGACCGAGGATGTTAATGCAGGTTCAAAAATTATTATTAACTATACTATGGCCTCCTCTTTCGGAGTGGATCCGAACAAGCATTTCAAAGAGCAGTATTGGTGGCGGTTTGATAATTTTAAAACCGCGGAACTGACCTTTGACCAATTTCGCCGTACGTTTACGGACGTGGCCACCGCAACCCTAAATCCATTTCAATATCTTTCATACAACGAATATTTTGATATTTACAAAGGCATAGCTAAAAGGGGCAATTGTTTTGGCATGTCATTGATGGCCATATGCGCCATGCATGAACTCGGGGTATTTGTCGAACCCATTTACGACAAAATGGCTTCGGAATCGGACTCATACGATCTTGAAGATGATACGGAGATCTATCCGACTTTCAAGGATATTTTCAATATCAAACAAGGGTACCAATTGGGCAAGAATTTTGTTTGGCATTTTTTACAGCTGTTAATGTCCGATAATGATCTATTGCCGATTAACATGTATAACAAGGCAAAAGAACAATTGGATCACGGGAAATATCCGCTGATCTCGATGGTATCGTTGGAGGATGAACGGGCGCATACGATGTTGGCCTACAATTATGCCGACGGTCAAGGAACTGCGGATAATCCTCACCGGTTGTACGTTGCGGACCCCAATATTCCCTATGGTCAAGGGGGCGACCCCCCGCACGATCAGCTTGATAACACCTATCTTACAATTACTAGAGGTACTTTTGAATATATTCCGCCTGACGGACACGGACGAAATTACCATTTTAGAAGAGGCCCTTGGTTGATACTGGGGTTGCAAGTGGGGCGCATACCTTACGAGTTTTTCATGGTTACGCCTTGCAGTTATGTGGCGTCACAGCCTGAAACTCCGCTGAGTAATTTTGTGCTAGGCCAGATTGCCCTATCGCTGGTCGTTATTTTTGGAGATGCGGAAACCGATCAGATTCAAAGCGGAACCCGAAAAATGTATAAGATGGTTTTAGGCCACAGGGAACTGATCCAAAACGGCATCGAAGGATTGTATAAAATACCCGTGTTCAATGGTGACGGCGAACTATGTGAATATTATGTTGCGAAACAAGCGCTGCCTTCCAATATCAAGTTTTCACTGGTGGGCAGGAAAACAGGAGCTTATAAACACAAAATTCTGACGGGACGGATCTGCCTTACCGTCGAAGCCGAGACGCAACTTAAGTCCGTGGATGATATCTCGCTGCAGGACTTACATTCCGACAACCCGACATTGACTTTCCAGACGTCCCTGAAGACCTCATTGGTGAAAATCCGATTCGACCAGGTCTTTTCCCGGGAACGCCGGCAGACCCTGACCTGCGAGCTTGAAATGGAAATGACCTCCCAGAAGCCTTCGGTGATCCGATTTTCACAGGATTTGCAACTGCAGATCCAGATCGGCCATCCCAAAACCACCCTGAAAATGAAGATGACCTACCTGAATCACGGGAGCAAGCAGATTCTGAACTACCGGTACTACCCGGGCTTTTCCGGCGAATCCATCAATGTCCGCCCGGTGAACCTGAATGCGTTCGGAAAGGGACTGGTGCTGGAGAAGATAAACCACCTGGGCGGCGATGTGCTTGAACAGCTACGGATCGAACCCGGGCAGGGCGTTTTGGAAAGCTTGGAGGAACCCCTGGAACCCGGACCCCGGCCTGAATAAATCCCGGCGGCCTACCGGACCAACCCGATACTATTAAGCCGGTGGCAAGAGAAGTCCATCTCAAAAAGTGGTATGAAAATTCCAAAATATAATTGAGCATACCACTTTTTGAGTTATGATATACATTGAATATAATACCAATTTGCTTTGTAATTACAAATATAGAAAGAACACAAAGATTTGGGGTGATAATGTGAAAGATAAAAAAAGGATGAGCAACATTAATCATCTGGCATTACGCCCGGCTTTCGCAATCTGCTTATTTTTGTCACAATTTACCAGGAGTCTGTGCGGGTAATATGTTTTTTAAGCGTATATTGTATCTGATATATTCAATGACTACAATATATGGTGGTTCGAGGTCGTAAAAAATGAATACTCGCACACACTCCTAGTAATCGTAATGCTCTGTTCACCGATAATTCTTACCTAATATTGGTAGGAATATTCTTCATTGTTTGTAGTATTTTTCTTTGGATAACCGCATCGTTAAATCTGCAAAAAGCCATTAAATCAAAAGAAGTTGCGATTAGCGGCCCATTCAAGTATATCAGACATCCAATTTATATGAGTATCTATATTCTTTCAATTGGATTGGGACTCATATTTTTCGCTTGGATATGGTTCATTGTTATGATAGTATTTACTCCATTATGGTACATGGAATGCAAGGAAGAAGAAAAGATACTAATAAAATTGTTTGGGACAAAATATATCGATTATCAAAAAGGAACCGGAATGTTTTTACCAATGATAAGGACGAAATAATGCAAACGGGGTGGTGTTATGCTTATTAAAGAAATCAACAATATCTTTTTAGGAGCTTTAAATGAGTAAACTTGATGAATTATTAGCCGGTTATAATAGCGGGGGGAAATTAGCGCCCGGTATATCATTAGCCTTAATCAAAGAAGGAAAGTGTATCTTAAAAAAGTCATATGGATTTGGCAATTTGGAAAATAAAGTTAAAATAAACTCCAAAACAACTTTCTATCTGGCCTCTCTCACCAAAAGCTTTACTGCCGCGGGAATACTGTTATTACATGAAAACGGCCGGTTGGATTTATACGACAACATTACAAAATATTTCACCGGCTTGCCGGATTACTGCAAAGATATAAAAATAATCAATTTGGTTTTTCACACCTCAGGTTTGAAAGACTATTTTGATTTTTATTTTACAAATAACCAAAATATCAATGATATAACCAATAATGATGTCTACGGTTTTATTACGAAAGAAGCTGCGTTGAACTATCCCGCCGGCGATAAATTTGAATATTCAAATACTAATTATGTATTATTATCGTTACTGATTGAAAAAGTGAGCGGACAATCCTTGGCAGATTTTTTAAAGGAGAATTTTTTTATCCCATTAGGTATGAAAAATACTTTTGTTTTTAGCGAGAATAAACCGATTATCCCTAATAGAGCATACGGATATAAAAAGATTAAGGATAAATATTATTGTGATAATTACCATATTTTAACAACAGGTGATGGTGGAATATATTCGTGTATTGATGATTTGATTATCTGGACTCAAGCCTTAGATAGTGATGGAAAGGTTTTTTTAAAGAAAACAGCCGAAACAGTTTTTCCAAGAGGGCAGCTTATTAAGCCGGAGCCTCCACAGATACCGGGGATATATGCCTTTGGCTGGCTGATTTGTGAAATAAGTGGTCATAATGTAGTATGGAGTGGTGGCCAATTAGCTGGTTTTACTAATTTGATCTTTAAGCTTCCTGAGGATGATTTTTCAATCATAATCCTGACAAACTGTTTTAATGAGGTGTTGGATAAAATTTTAAGAGCCAATATAAATTTCGCAATCGAAACACACGCTGAATATTGTAATAAGAAATCGTAAAAACAAAACCTCTGGAGGTTCAATAATGATTTTATCGGGAAAAGAAATAAGAAATAAATTAGGGAAAGAAATACATATTGATCCTTTTGATGAAAAGCTGCTTAATCCGAATAACTATAATTTGAGATTATTTAACGAGTTACTTATTTATGAGGATACGGTTTTAGATATGAAAAAGGAAAATTATGATCTTTATTTGAAAGGGAAGTATCAAAATAATGATGGAATTCAACCAAGTCTTTTATACAAAGATTTTAAATGATTTTAAGGGAGGCCGAAGCAATGAATCAAAATAAACCCCAATATAAAACATGGATCCGTGGCAAGCGAATAATGATATTCGGGATAATAACCGCCTTATCGCTCATAGGTTTATCATTTTCGGTTTATTCCTTATACTTTTCCCTTTTTTTAATTCCTTTCGGTATTTTTGGGTATATAACTTATATATTGCTTGTTTCTTCTTACTTATTATCGGATAAAGGGGCCGGCTATCAAAATAAAATTCATGAATTATTATTGTCAAAATTGCCGAATACCGGAAACATCCTCGATATTGGCTGCGGAAATGGCAACTTAACAATAAAAGGCGCCAAATTATCAAATAACAGAAGATTTACCGGTATTGATTATTGGGGGCGGAGTTGGGAATACTCCATGAACCAATGCAAGACCAACGCCGAACTTGAAGGAGTGAGGAACAATATTTCATTTGATCAAGGAACCGCTTCCAATCTACTTTATGCCGCTGATAGCTTCGACGCGGTTATCAGTAGTTTGACATTTCATGAAGTAAAAGATGTCGATGATAAATTGATATGCGTCAAAGAGGCGCTGCGAGTGTTAAAACCCGGCGGAATATTTATATTGTTCGATTTATTTAACAATGTTAAATATTATCCCGGCCCAGAATCTATTTTGAAAGTAATCAGGCAATGCGGCGGTGAAATTGAAGAAAACAAACATCTTGGCGAATATTTCGGCTTGAAATTCCCGTTAAACCATAAAAAAGTGCTTGGGTATGCCGGATTAATCGCCGGGAAAAAATTATGATTGGGTGGTTATGAAGTAAAAATAAGAAAATAAGCTCAAAGGATGGTTTTAGCCGTTTTTTTGATTTGAGTGAGCAAAAGGAGATGGTTATCATTAAAAAGAATGTTGAAAACTTAAAAAAAGCGACCAAAGAATCCGGCCATTCAATACCTCAAACGGAATTAAACAATGTCGGAAAGATTATTGATGAAAACAAAACGGATTTTCCAGCCGAGACATATTATCATAATGTTATCTCATTTCTTAACTTACCCCAAAAAGCGCGTACTTTTCTTGAGAAAAAAGACATAAAAACTTTTCGCGATTTACGAACAGACGGCATAATCGATCAGGTGATTAAAGAGGGCAAAATAGAAGATCGGGAATTAATCAGCAATCTCAATACATATGCAAGCTTAGCCGCAATCTCATTAGATATTAATATTAATCATAAGCTGATCGAAAAAGGTTATCGCGATCCATCTTTTATTTCCTCAAAATCACGTATCGCCTTTTTTAGTGATATGCGTGAGCATCTCGGGGATTTCAATACTGCCTTGGTTTATCAAAAAGCGGCAACTCAAGCACAGTTCCTTGATAGCATAAGTACTGGTGTAATTGCGGATACCGTTAACGGTTACCCTCTCGGCATGTCCCAATTAATCCCTGATTTACAAATGACTCCACCCTGCAACTATACGGAGAACAATACTGCAATCAGTCCTTTGGCTTACCTTATTGATCTGATTGATTATGCCGTAAAACATTTAAAAAAATCAGACGGCAATATGGCGGATTTATCTTTTCTGGAAAGCGAATTTGCCCAACCATTCGGATTACTGCCTGCAAATACTAATGCAGTTAATGATGAATTGCGTCAAATCCGGATCTGCATTGAAGTACTTAGCAAACAATCCATTCCCTCAAATAAACTTACTAGTTTCAATCAAGCCGTAAAACTGTATTTACTCAAAGCTTATCAGGTATTACTGACGAAACTGGGTACCACCCATCAAGAATTACGATTGGCAAATTTGGGGCAAGAGGAAGAGCGTGAAATCTCAGCCATGAAACTTGGCGTTGAACTCACATCTCATGATATACTTAATCGATTATTATTGAGCGATGAAAGCGGCACACCCGAGAATCAGCTATTGACAGAGCAAAATTTGGAAGTTCTTTTTGGATTGATTGATTCCACTCGCAACGAATTATCCGACGGCGTTAAGCTGAATGATCCGAATCATACTTTGTTGCGCTGGAATTTTAGCGGCATCGATTGGAATAAAAATACCGATGAAAAAGGAAGAATATACCTTTCGATTACTACCGCCGCCACCAATGCTCCGGAGTTTCGCTCCCTGAAAATCAGTGTCTTTCGCGATGCCGCCCAAAATCTGAAGGTGGCCCAAATAAACACTAATACTGTTTTTCATATAAACGACCAGGTGGCCGAATATAACCTTTATAGTAAAAATAATAGTAGTTTATCGGGAAAGGTGATGATTAACCTATCTAATTTACAAAACAGCGCCATGGAAATCTCACTCATACCGGAACTCCTTTCTGATAAGCTATTAAATATTCGTAAAACATGGGAAAATGTTGATCGGCTCACTGACGCTTATACAAAGAAGGAACTACCTATTATTGATCCGGACTTAATCGGAACGGACGATATCAGGACCCCCTTGCCGCAAGACCCCGTCTATCAAATTTGGAAAAATAGGCGCATATGGATTGACAAGCAAATTTATGATACGTTTTATGCAATTACCAGTGGAGGATCCGTACCACCAACCAGAAGCCATAATATGCTGCTGGAGATGAGTAAACAATTTACATACAGGACAAGGTATGGAGTTGATTTAAATAATAATCGCGCTTGGCCGGAAAATTACAATCTCGACAACCTTGATTCGATTTATACCAAACTGCAGCTTGGTCTGGATAAGGAAAATATTGCGGCCGAACTGGAAAATGTTTTACATTTATCCGTAGAGGAGATTGCGCGACTGGTAGAATTAAAGAACAAGGATGATGCTTTAAATAATAATACCGGCGCGGATAAGCCAACTCCCGAGGAATGGGACGAATTTATCTCAATACTTGTTCAAGCAAGAAAAAGGACTATTTTTGCGGAATGGGTCGCTGAAGAAGAGATCCCCCACATTCATCTCGACGGTAATTACTTCGTAGACCCTGTCAATCCACCGGAACAAGGCTGTTGGCCCGTGCTAAAAGATGTTTTGATCGATCCCTCCCTGCTTTTAAAGGAAAATATCAAGTATTCGCCTCAATATGCAAAGGTTATGAAAATCTATCACGATCGCGAAGCAGAACTGACTACTATTTACAACAGGCTTAAAAATGACCGGGAAGATCAGAATAAAGGATATATCTGGCTCCTGGAAAATTCATTCGGCATTCAGATCACGGAAATTGAAGCTTTAAATACGAAACTTGCCGATATAAACATAACCGTAGCCGAGAATGCGCGCAACACCATTGAGAATACTTATAAATTAAAAGTGGAAGGCGAATTTGACTATTTAATCAGTATTAAACAAAAAGCAGGCCTTGGGGAAACCATTACCGAGGAGGAATGGAACCGGGTCTATGTCATACTGACCAATCAAGAGAAACTTGTCAAGCTATACGCAACCTGGAAAAACATTGAAGCAATTAAAAAGATCTATTACTGGGACATATTCAGCATGCAACTCGCCCCTTGGCGTTCCAACATCAATGCCCGATTTGCCTGGCATGAGTCTTTAATGAGGCAGAGCGCAAAACCTATTATTGATCCTGATTTAATCGGTCTTGGTCATATAAAAGAACAGAATACCGGACATGCCGTGGATCTTTGGCATGAACGCAGAGCGCAGATCAATTTTATCCTAGCCGACATGATTAACAAGGTGCAATCCACTACCGATATCCTCGCAACATTTGATTATCTTTTACAGTTTGGGACTTTTGACTATAATAGTACTTTTTTTGTTCGAAAATGGATTGAAGATGAAATAAACAGAGATGGGCTTGATGTGGTTCTTGAACTGATATTTGAATACTCTCTTTCTGAATTAAAGCAGTTTATTACAGAGCTTTCATCATCAGGGGATCTTGCCGCAACAGCAAGGCATCGGATCAAACAAAAACTTTGCTTATCAGTCCCCGGCTTTATTCTCCTGATGGATATTCGCGACCGTAATGGCAATGGCGCGATGATTGATCCTGCCGAATGGGAAACATTTTACACCATAATCACTAGAACCGTGCAAATCAAGGAATTATTGAAACTGGATGCTCAGTCCAAATCCGGTTATAACATAACCCCTTTTCTACGGCAATTAGAGATGAGTTATCCGGCCTTCAAATTTTTAGTCCAAATGCGCGTCTTGCTTGCGGAAGAAGATAATATCCTAGAAAGTGACTGGAAAAACATCTACTCAATTTTAACTCAGTTAATAAAAATACGTTCCTTTCCGCAATGGAATCGCGAAGAAAAACTCACAAAGCCGGTCCTTTTAGGGCCGGATCAATTCAAAATCGATGAAGAGAACAGTTCTTTACCCTGGATATGTAAAACCGATCCCACCGGCCAATGGAGAGCTACCAGCGGTGATCTGCGGGAATGGACGGATAAATTAAATGGCCGTATCAAGCAGCAGCACTCGATAATTACGGAATTTATGTCCATCATTGACTCTACGGAAGAGATAGTATTGCCGGAACTACGTTCCGCCCTTATTGCCGCGGTTGCAAGCCCAAATAGTGGTGAAAATCCCGCCCGAGAGCTCGGCAACCGTTTTGCCATAAGTATGGAAACCGACAGTTGTAAGAAGACCACCCGTGTTAGTCAAGCAATTAAAACTATTCAGACAATTATTTGGTCAGCCCGGACCGGTTTACAAGAAAACAGCCCTATTGCTCTTGTCGCCGATGAATTTGATGAGGAATGGAAGTGGATTGGGTCGTATGCTTCCTGGCGGGCCGCGATGTTGGTAAATCTGTATCCTGAAAATCTTTTACTGCCGTATTTGAGAAAAAATGACAGTAAAACCGCCGCTTTTAATAATCTGGTTCAAAGTATCAATTCGAGCCAACGGCTTGATCGGAATAAAGCCCGTGATTATGCAAAGAGGTATTATGATTACTTTGAAGATGTAGCGCAAATGGAAATTAAAGCCACCTGTAATGTAGCCATAAAGA
>JBJKPO010000137.1:0-4620 GCA_046706235.1 Bacillota bacterium
CTCCAAAAGAAAACCGGCGGGGTCACCGCAATAACCTAGTGGATCGAAAGTATTTTGCGGTTTAAGTTCCTTTGCCAATTCGGTATTTACTTTTTGAGGATAAAAGGTGAACATGGTAGCCGTTTCATTGGCTCCGGCGTGAAAATCGGGTTGGTATTTACCCTCCCGCGGTTTGGGAAATGCGGGAGGGTTATCGACTTGAATATTCAAGTTTCCCATGTTATACACACGCATATCGGTGGTATTATTTATTTCTGCTATCGATTGTTCAATAGTATCGATATGGATATGATCCCCGTGCGAATTAACAACAAATACATACTTAAAGCCCCATGAATTCAAGGAATTAAAAATATCAATCAACATTGCTTTAAATGTTTCAGGCCTGACTGAAAAAGTACCGGGATATTTCTTTACATCTTCACTGATTCCCCAATAATATGGCGGGGCAATAATTGATTTGATACCCTTTTTAGCTAAATTTTGTTTGAGAAACTTGCAAAATAAGTACGCCAGATAGACATCAGGACTCAAATCCATATGAGGCCCATGTTCCTCAATAATACCTATCGGTAATAAAACAATATCCCCGTTTTTAGCTGATTCTTTAACCTCAACCCAAGTCATTTCAACCATTGTATCGGTAAAAATCGATAAGTCCGTTTGTATACCAATTTTTAATTCGTTATTTCTCATTATTATCCCCTCGTTATTCTTAAACATCCCTTCTTTATTATCATTATACCCTATCATGTCAATTTTAAAAATACATTTATGATAAAGAGTTTTAAACAAAAACGTCCAAAATTGTTCGGTTTGATTCGCTTTTGCCGGCAAAGAAAAACACCGCTTTTCGTTAGCGGTGTTACTAAATGAATAGATATTTTAAGGAGGATATTATATATAACGGAACATCAATCCGGAAGTTCCAGGCATCCTGATAACCCGGACAAGCCGGAACCAACAAGGATTCTATCGAACATTAAAATTTATTTTCCATAAAAGCAAGGAGATGACGGGTTAGGGACTAAACGCTCCCCCGTGAACAATCGTGAAATTCCAAGCGGCCGGTTTCAAGTTCCCAGGTAATATAAGTTGGCCGCGGGCTAATGTAAAAACAGATTGATCCCGGATTAATCATCTCGACACCCTTGATTCGCTCCTGGCAAGGCTGATGCGTGTGGCCGAAAAAAACGAACTTGGCCCTGTGCCTCCGGGCGGCTTCCACCAATTGGTCCAATCCTGATATCACTCCGTAACGATCCCCGTGCGTAAACAAACAAATTTTCCCTTGAAGCTTCAAAATCAAATCCCCAGGGTACATTCCCGGCGGATCGTTATTACCGTTTACCGCGTCGTATTGAAAATCAATAATCCGGCCAAGCCGCGCCAATTCCTCCAGGCCATCCCCCAAATGTACCAGTAAATCAAACGGGGTTTCCCGCTCCACCACTTTTTTCAAGTTTCCAAACCCGCCATGACTATCGCTGACAATAACCAGCTTCATTTTCAACAACTCCGATTAAACTCAAAACTTTTTAACTCTCAACTGTCAACTGCACATTGTCAAC
The DNA here is from genome assembly GCA_046706235.1 of Bacillota bacterium. Classification (GTDB taxonomy): domain Bacteria; phylum Bacillota; class UBA4882; order UBA8346; family UBA8346; genus JAEZJQ01. The sequence goes on from JBJKPO010000137.1 coordinate 1,572, forward strand.
CGTCAGCTTTAATTTCCTTGCGGTTTAACAGGAATTATTACCTATAATGCCGAATAATTTCAGTAAAAATCATCATGGAGATCCCCACAATGCGGAGAATTATTGCATTAGTTTTACCTCTATTACTCATTATCGTTGCCTGGACAATACCGGTCACCGATACTCTTCAGGCTAACTCAATCTATTATGATCTGAATTCCCACCCTATCCTTCAAACCCGCTCCGGTCAAAATGAAATTATGCAATTCGAAGTTCCGCCCACTCCCCGCCCAATTAAAAAGTGGGATTGGCCAAGGCCGTCCGAGATAAAGGGAGTTTATACCACCGGGTGGATAGCCGGTTCATCCAAATGGTTTCCGAAAATCGTTAAATTTATTGATGAAACTGAGATCAATGCGCTGGTGATCGATGTTAAAGATGACACCGGAACTTTGAGCTATACTTCGGAAGTTCCCCTGGCGCGGGAAATCGGAGCTTCGCAACTCAAAATCGCGGATATTTCTAAAATTATTAAGATCCTACGGGAACATCAAATATACCCGATTGCCAGAATTGTAGTATTTAAAGACCCGTATTTAGCCCAAAAAAAGCCGGAGTGGGCCGTAAAAGACATTAACGGAGGCCTATGGCGCGATCACAAAGGTTTATACTGGGTCGATCCGCATAACAAATTGATTTGGGATTATGTGATCGACATCGCCAAAGAAGCGATTAGTAAAGGATTTCAAGAAATTCAGTTTGATTATGTGCGTTTTACAAGTGACGGCGATATAAAACGATGCGTTTACCCGGATAAAAACGGAAAATTACGTCAGGATGTCATTCAGGCTTTTTTACAATACGCCAGGGAACAACTAAAACCATATAACGTGCCGGTTTCCGCGGATATTTTCGGGCTTACCACTAGCGCTCCCGATGATCTGGGGATTGGCCAACAATTTGAAAAAATCGCTCAAAGTGTGGACATCGTTTGTCCGATGGTATATCCCTCCCATTACGCGCCTGGGACTTTCGGTTTCCGAATCCCGGACCTTCACCCGTATGATACTGTATTCCGGGGAATTAGCGATGCCCGCAAACGGCTTATCAAGTCAAACAGTTTAACTACCCAAATTCGTCCCTGGCTGCAAGACTTTAGCCTCGGGAATCCTTATGGCAGAGCGCAAGTTCAAGCCCAGATCCAGGCAGTCCATGACGCCGGCGTTAAGGAATGGATCTTTTGGAACCCGAGTTGCCGTTATTCAATCAGTAAGTATAATTAATAATCCTGTAAAAAAAGAAGTCCTCTCATACCTAAGGTAATGAGAGGAAGATAAAAGAGAAAGGAAGGAAAGGAGGAAAGTAAGAAAATCCAAATTAACAAGAACCGAATCACATCGGTAAGAATCATTTTAACATGCCATATTGTAAATAGTCATTGTTCTAGCTTATTAAAATCAATAGCCCCACATCATTGCGATGGGGGCTACCGAAAACATTCGATAATACTCGAAAATAATCAATAATCGAATAATCGAAAATTAAAAACAACCTATTTTCGGTAACCCGGCCGTCATCGCACTGTTATTGCTTATACAGTTGCCTTAGACCCGTGGCTTTGCGTCTCCGGTTTTCACCGGATTTGCCTTTTCGGATATGTTGTTGATCTACTGATTTAATTATAGCACTACGAATACAATTTGACAATCATTTTTTAACTAATTTTATCCATAAGATCGATTTATTTCAAAAGAAGTCGGTTCGGCCCAATCTGTTTCAAAATCGTAACAATGGTAAACTTTTCTAAAATGATTCAATCTGGCAAATTAACGACCCAAATTGAAGGACGAATACTGCGAAAAGTAAAAAAAGCAATTTTTTTACCATCCGGGCTCCAGGATAATGAGGCTCCGTTGAGCCCTGCTTTGCCGGTTACAAAATAAAGCGAATTGTTTTCCAGATTCTTGATATATAAGCATCCCCGGTCTAATTTACTAGTATTGCCGCTATTATTCCCACCTTTTAAAAGGTTGCGATTAGATACGAAAGCCAATTTGGTCCCATCCGGGGATAACACGGGAGTACGATTATCATATTCATCAACCACAATTGGAGTTTCCGAATTATCTTCCGGGTTAAAAGCCCAAATACTGCCTTTACCAAAATCCATCACCTGATAGTCCTTACCGGAAACCGTTACCGTTTTTGGTCCGGGATGAAATTTGACATAATAAATTTTACCATCCTTACCCCACCAGGGATTCATTAATAATTCCCCGTCTTTGGTCAGTAATACTCTACTAATACCATTACCATCCGTAATATTTGTTAAAATCAAATCCGCCTTATAAGGCCCCTGGCTACGGCTAAAAACAATATTAGTCCCATCCGGAGACCATGAGGGATCGTGATCTTCCGGCCCAACCGTTAATTGTTTGCCGGCGCCTCCGGGGATTTCTTTTAGCCAAATAGCTGAATTAATATCGCGTGATTTAAAAGAACGTCGCGTCATTACGATTTTAGTGGCATCCGGCGACCAACGCGGAGAAAAATCCGCCATCTGGTCGGTATTGGTTAAGTTTACGGGCTCGCCGGCCGGGCTTAATTGCCAATACCAGATCCGCATTTTTAAGGAGTCCTCACCTTGCATTTTTCCAGTGAAAATCATGGCCTTTCCGTCAGGCGACCAATCGCAAGACCAAACATCATAATTGGCGGGCAGCAATCTGGTTTCCGAGCCCGGTATATTAGGCGCCAACACTTCAACGGCCGGCGGCGATAAAACGGGCGTAGTTCCTCCGGGTAAATTACTATCTTCAGCCAGTATTCCGTGAAATCCCAGTGAGGTTGTAATTAAAACTATTCCAAACACCAGTTTAATTTTATTCATAAAATCCTCGGTCTTAAAGTTTTTAATTCCGTTTAGTTCCCTTTTTACCTTAAATAACTCACATTTATCCGCCTTTAAAAATAAATTTCGACAAGGAACCACCAGTTCCTTTAAAAGATATTTACCTGGTTCCAGGAATTCGCTCCCTACCTTAACATTTACCTCATTCCTCTCCTGTGA
>JBJKPO010000138.1:0-6701 GCA_046706235.1 Bacillota bacterium
CGATCGATTGAACGGCCAATTCTGCTGGTGGTATAGCTAACTTCCCCTTGGAGGTTGACCGTAATCAACGAACGCATCGGTTCGATGGCAATGATGGCGTCAAGCAGGCGATAGAATGAATCCAAAGTATTTTGATTGTAACTATAGATTGGCGTTATATCCAACCCGACGCGACAAGCCCCTATCCGGGTAATTAAGCGGGTCCAAATTGCTCCGGTCCGGCCGGCACGATAAGCTTTGTTAACGGTTGCCGGTATGTCCAACCTAATCCCGATGGCGCTTGGGACTACACTAAGAGTACGATTATTATAAGTTAAAATAATTTTTTTATTCATGCGGGGGTTGAGTTTGATGCTTAATTCTCTTGCTGCTTCGGTAATTGGTAACCCCCCGATTTTAGTTTGACCGATTGTCAAGCCGTCGATGATCCGGCCGGCCGATGAACTAAAGTAAGCAAAAATAATAGTGAAAATGGCGGCTAACCATAAATAAAAGAATACAAGCAGCTTTTTACGGCGAAACGATTCAAATAAATTATTTCGAAAATCGAAATCCATCGAAATCCCCCATTTACCTATTCCGATTTCGGTTTTTTCCCTTCCATCGCGCTTTTTAGCTTCACATTCCATTCGTTGATTATGTATATTTCCCCGCCGGCACGCATAAAATAGAATATTCACTTGAGGGGGAATCAACGCGTGTGGAACTCATTAATTAAAAAAAACGCCGCTAAAAATGACCCGTTAAACTTCGATGCCCGTATTCATATCGAACATCCCTCCGCTCAATCAATTTTCGAAACAAATCTAGGGTTGTTTCTTACCCACTTATATAATACTACCACGCCTTTAATTATCCTCTGTATCGGTACCGACCGTTCCACTGGTGATAGCTTGGGACCTTTGGTCGGATCCAAGCTGCAAGATTTGAACATTCAAAAAACCGAAATATATGGAACTCTTGATGAACCGGTTCATGCCGTAAATCTGCAGGAAACCATGGATAAAATATATATCAAATATACCCAGCCATTTATTGTGGCTATTGACGCCTGCCTCGGACGTTCTGAAAGTATCGGTTTTATCCGAATCAAGGAAGGTCCATTACAACCCGGAACCGGTGTAAATAAAGATTTACCGAATGTCGGTGACATTCAAATTGTCGGTATTGTAAATGTTGGAGGATTCATGGAATATATGGTCCTGCAAAACACCAGATTGAGCCTGGTAATGAAAATGGCCGGCATTATTAGTCGTGGTTTAAAAAAAGAAATTGAAAAAATGATTTATCCATTGTCGCCCGATTTGCCATACCCTTCGGTTCCAGAACCGATCAGCCCGTAATTCTCTTTTCTTGGTGGCTTTATGCCTTTATGTGAGAACTCTGTTTTCATAATCAAACCGATGACCATGGAATATCGCCCGAAATACAAAATAAGGACTGACTCACAAAATTACCCTGAGTCAGTCCTTTTCAATCGAATAATTACTTTACACGATAGCTTTTTCAGTATCCTTGTCAAATAAGTGAATTTTAGTATTATCAAATACAATTGGATGTTTCTGGCCGTCTTTGGCTGTCGTATGAGATTCAACACTGGCGGTAAATGAGTGCTCGCCAATGGACATATATAAGTAAACCTCGGAACCAATCAACTCTGAAACATCCACCATGGCGGTAACTACTTGATCTTCGGCGGCATTAGGAAGCATTTGCCGGTCATTGATTGATTGCGGCCGAATTCCAAAAATATTCGGTTTATTGATATAATCTTTGATATGCTTAAATTTCCCATCCGGTATTCGAATCTTAAATGCGCCCAGATCAGCTACAATTTTACCGCCATCTTCCTTCACAATACCATCCAGGAAATTCATCGGTGGGGTCCCGATAAACCCGGCTACAAATACATTATTGGGGTTATCGTAAACATCCAACGGCGATCCGACTTGTTGAATCAAACCATCCCGCATGACGACCATCCGGTCGCCCATCGTCATGGCCTCAACTTGATCATGCGTAACGTAAATTATCGTAGTCTGTAACCGGTTATGCAATTTACTGATTTCAGCCCTGGTTTGAACCCGCAATTTAGCGTCAAGGTTGGAAAGCGGTTCATCCATTAAGAAAACTTTCGGTTCCCGAACAATAGCGCGTCCTAACGCCACCCGCTGCCTTTGACCACCCGAAAGAGCCTTGGGCTTTCGATCCAAGAGATTCTCGATACCAAGGATTTTAGCAGATTCTTTAACCCGGCGGTCAATCTCGCTTTTCGGAAATTTACGGAGTTTTAAACCAAAAGCCATATTATTGTAAACATCCATATGGGGATAGAGAGCGTAGTTCTGGAAAACCATCGCGATATCCCGATCTTTAGGCGGAACGTTATTAACCAGCGTTTCTCCAATATAAATATTCCCTTCGGTAATATCTTCCAATCCAGCCACCATTCGTAATGAAGTGGTTTTTCCACAGCCCGAAGGCCCGACGAATACGATAAACTCCTTATCCTTAATCTCAAGTGTGGCATCCTTTACAGCAACCACACCACCGGGAAATCTTTTATAAACATGCTCTAGAACAACTTTGGCCATAAAGCAACCTCCTAAATTTAATTTATTGATGCGACCGCAGGATACAAAAATAAAATTGGGTGAAATCACCTCCGTAATTTTCCCGCTTCTTTCATTTTGGGATATGATTAAAATAAATTCTCTTTAAATCAGGTGTCACGAATAATGAAAACGGATTATCCCCTATAGTCCCTACCCTGTTCAATCTCGCGAATTTAAGAAGCGCGAGTTTTTAATTGGAAAAAAATACTCCGATAATCAACAACACCTTGTTGGTTCCGGCTTTGTCCCAGGTTACGGAGCTTGAGGCGAAATAGTATTATAGACGCATATTTATAATTTATATTCGACATTTTTTTTATTTTTCCTGCCGCGGGAGTTATTCATTAAACCTCGATTTTGTTTCATGGGTTGAGGTATTTTAATTGTTAAAAACTCAAATACTAGACCGGATAATTGCATAAAGGAGGTGATTAAATGCCGCGTTTAAGTCAAATGGAATTAAACACTATCAAGGAACTGGTGGCTCAGGAAGATGTGAATGCCAAAAAATTTCAACTCTATGCTCAAAACTGCCATGATTCCCAGTTGCAGAGCATTCTAAACCAGGAATCTCAAAAGTCCTTTAATAATGCCAATAATTTGATGGGATTTTTAAAATCCTGACCGAAACTAAAATTTACTTAAAAATGGAGGAACCTAAAAAATGTATGCTGATCGTGAAATGACCTTGGATCTACTCGAGGCCGCAAAGACCGGCACTGTAGCATTTACTCATGCCGCGACCGAAACTGGAAATCCAGCGTTGCGGCAAACTATTTTACAAATACGAAACCAATGCGAACAATCCCAGCAAATTATCGGGCAATACGCCCAATCCAAAAATTATTATGTACCAGCGCCCCCCGCCCCCGAACAAGATATAACGACTATTACTCAATTTTTAGAACAATCGGTTTCACAACCGGTAACTGCTTGAGATTCTTACGTCTCTATTAATAGAACTGTGATAAAGTCTAGTTTATTCAATAGAAGCATCACAGTTCTTCAGAAAAAGCGTTGTGTTCCGCTATTAATTTGGGGTTTTCACAACGCTTTTTTAACCGCTTTTTTTAATATTTATCTTGCAATAGTACCCGAATCGGGCTTCCGTTTCCGTTTTCAAGGTTTAACGGCAACCCAATCATATGGTACTCACCCGGTTGAACGGCATCCAGAGAAAGGCCTTCGATGATGATAACCCGGTTGCCCAATAGAATCCGGTGGACATCAAAATCCGGGCTAAAATACCGATCCACCGAAAAATAGTCAAAACCCAAAGTATAAATCCCGGCTTCCACCAAATAACGGGCAGCACCGGGGGTTAGGTAGGCATAGTCCTGGTAAAATTCATTATTGGCGAGCAATCGTGAATTTCTTGTTTTAAGGAGAATAATTTTATGTTTGATAGATCCTAATTTCTCCAATTCGGTTTCCGTAATTATTTCTACGTCTGTAATCTCGTAAACTACTGCTTTTCCAATGAAATGATCCAAGGTTATTTGATCGACCGTCAAACCGTTATCGAAAAAATGCTTTGGAGCGTCAATATGAGTACCGGTGTGAGAACCGAAACTAAGCACGGATAAATTACATACATCTCCCTTTTGAATTTGCATGACCTCAGTGATTTGAAAAGGCGAATCCCCAGTATAAACAACCATTTCCGGCTTATAAGGCAACGATACATCATGATACATTTTTATTTTTCCTCCAATAATAGTTCTCAATTGTAGTGGACCGGGAAGAAACTCAAATAACGCTGGCAGTTCCTGAAAACGCGAGATCAATCGCTTCCGCGACTCCGTCATGATTATTATCACCGACTATCAAATTTGCATGTTTTTTTACAATATCCACGGCATTTCCAATCGCGACCCCAACCCCGGCCCATTCAACCATTGATAAGTCATTGGGAGCATCTCCGATTGCCATTACCTCGTTTTGGTCAAATCCCCAAGATTCTATTAAAAATTGTAAAGCTCTCCCTTTAGATACGTCTTTAGCTAAAATTTCTAAATAATTAGGTTTGGATTTGGTAAAATCTAATTCTCTGCCGAATTCCCGCTGAACACAAAAACGCATTCGTTCAATTTCCGTCATCGTCCCGATTCCTAACAATTTCAACGGCGCTTCATCTAAAACAGCCAGTAAGTCCCCAACCGGATGCGGGGTCACGCCGGCGATGGCCGCATATTGTTCACTCCAGGGCGTTACTTCTCGAATATATAATTTATCATGCAAATAAAGGTTCAAATGAACCCCAGCCGCCTGAAATAGAGAAATTACCCGTGCGGCCAACTCCCGGGGAATCGGCCGCCGGTACAAATTCTTTCCTCCAGGCCTAGCCTCCCGGATAATTGCCCCGTTATAAGCTATCAAAGGTGTATCAAGCCCCAACTTCCCGGCATACGTAAGCATCGACTCCACCATCCGCCCCGAAGCCAAAATAATTCTAATACCCTTTTGAATCGCCTCTTTAATCGTAATTTGATTTCGGGACGATATTGATAAATCATCCCGCAACAATGTATCATCCAAATCCATCGCAATACACCGGATCATCAACTAAGCCTCCACTTCAACGAAATAAATAGGACTTTATCTCTAAACTCTCAACTGTAAACTGTCAACTCCAACCTCCTGACTCCTGCTTTTTATTATCGGTTTGTGTTTCTGTAAAATTATAGTATAATTAATGGTATAATGAAATTACAATTTGAAAATTATCCGGTTAAGTTTGGTTCATAAACAAACTTTTGATACATAATTGTATTAAACGCCTTATTTCAAATGATTCATAGGAGGGGCTGCTAATGGATTATATTTCATTGAAACTGGGCTGTTTAAACCCTAAGGAAGACATAGTATATCATGCCGGACAGGTACGCAATAAAACCTTCTACCGCCTCAAACCCATGACCATTGAAAGACCGGCTTCCGGAATCTCTTATAACCAAATAACCTGTGAAATCTGCGGCCGGCGTTTACCGGTAACGGTTTACAGCCGGATAGCCGTCCTTTTTAAACGGCTTAGTTCCCTGGGCCTGGCTCTGCTTCCGGTAACCTTTGCTGTCGTGGTGTCGTTTTTTAAGATCAGTAAAAATGGTTTCCTGGGCGGCTTTGCTTTGATTGTTTTTTTAGCCTTAGTTTGGATGATTCCGGTTTTTTTACCTGTCGTTTTCCAAAAAGAATCGAAAATCGCCCTCAAAATGCACCATGAACATACCTAAGAATACCGGCACCGCTTTTTTGAATCCAATATCGACAGTGTTACCCGGGAAACATATTATAAATAATTTCTCTTTTATAAGGATTCCAACTGGGCCTTGATACTCTCGGCCATTCTGGCGTTTATTCCCGGAACCTCGGTTAATTGATCCACCGAGGCTTCCTGAATCCGTTTTACCGATCCGAAGGTTTTCAACAGTAGTTGTTTCCGTTTCGGTCCGATTCCAGTTACCTTGTCGAGGCTGGATTTTACTGTGTTTTTATCCCGTAAACTCTTGTGATAAGTAATCGCGAACCGATGCGCCTCATCGCGCACCCTTTGCAGCAGCATTAAGGCATTGGAACGGCGCGACAGCCGGACCGGCCCCTCCCGATCCGGCAGGAAGATTTCCTCTTCCTGTTTAGCCAACCCGATAGTGGCAATTCGCTCCAATCCCAACTCCGTTAAAACCTCCCGCACCCCGGAAAGCTGCCCCTTTCCTCCGTCAATTAGAAGTAAATCGGGGAACCTGGCAAATTTTCCGGTTTCAGCCCCGGTTTCTTGTCTTTCAGCCAAACCCCTGGAAAAACGCCGCCGCACCGCCTCTTGCAGCATTGCAAAATCGTTTGGCCCTTCGATGGTTTTGATCTTAAACCGCCGGTAATCACTACCCTTGGGAACTCCATGCTCGAACACCACCATCGAAGCCACCGCTTCCTGTCCTTGGGTATTGGAGATATCGAAACCCTCGATTCGCAATGGTAATTGCTCCATGGCTAATTCATGCTGCAATTCGGTCAGGGTTTCCTGGATCCGGTTTTCCGCCGCGTCTTCCCTGGTTCGTTCCAGTTCCAAAAGAATTTGGGCATTTTCAGCCG
>JBJKPO010000139.1:0-6522 GCA_046706235.1 Bacillota bacterium
CGACCGGATTCAAATTACTCCCGCTTACGGTTTGTGGACCGCCGGAATCGGCTTTCAAGCGGGTGTGGAACGTTTGGGAGCGATGGCGATCCCTATGGGGCCGGGTAATACCGATAAACAGTTGCAGATGATGGCCGATCTTCGTTCCACCGTCTTGTGCAGTACTTCATCCTACGCGTTATTACTGGCGGAAGAGGTTGCCAAACGTAGTTTTAAAGTTAGATTCCATTTAAAAATGGGGATCATGGGTTCCGAGCGGTGGGGGGAAAAGATGCGGGCCCGGATTGAGGATGAGTTGGGAATCGAGACTTTCGATATCTATGGTTTGACCGAGATTTACGGCCCTGGGATCGGAATTGACTGCAAGTTCCACGATGGGCTTCATTATTGGTCGGATTTCCTTTATTACGAAATTATCGATCCGTTAACCGGAGAGGTTTTACCTGACGGTGAGCTGGGAGAACTGGTGATCACCACCCTGGCCAAGGAGGGTGCGCCGCTGGTCCGTTACCGCACCAGGGATTTAACCCGGATCATTCCCGGAACCTGTTCCTGCGGGACCAATTATCCCCGGATCGACCGTATTTTGGGCCGGAGTGACGATATGATCAAGGTCAAAGCGGTAAATATCTACCCCGGCCAGATTGAAGACTTGCTGCGCGAAACCAAGGGGGCCAGCAGTGAATATCAGGTCAAGCTGTCCAAGGTCGACGCCCGCGATCAGATGCTGCTTAGGGTGGAGGCGGAAACCGGGACGGATTTGGACCGGCTCCGGGAACTGATTGCCGCTAATTTCAAGAAACGGATCGGGATTTTGATTGAGGTGGAGACGGTCCCGCTCGGTACATTGCCGCGCAGCGAGAAAAAGTCGAAACGGGTCATCGACGAACGGGATCTGTGATAGTTAGAAAAATATACGAATATACGAACATAAAATAAGAATCCGGATTACTTCCGGGTTTTTTAGTATTCCGGTTAGATTCAATTTTTAAATTAGGTTCCTTTTTGAAAGCAAATTGGTATAAAAATTAATCTTTATTTTGACATATACTATAAATATGTTACCGGTTTTGATAAAATAGTAACAACGGTTAATGACGATAACCACAAAAGAAGGGGTGTAGTAATGACCGATTTAACACAATTTTTAAAATCAAAGATTGAAGCTGAAAAAAAACAGCAAGTAGATTGGGAAAATGTGAGGAAGAATTGGCTTGATGATTTAAAATCATTATACAATCAAGTTAAAGAATGGACTAGAGAAGCTCAAAATGAAGGTTTGATCCAAATAACCGAACATCAAATAGATTTAAACGAAGAAAGCTTAGGGAGTTATAAGGCTCCGGCGTTGACTTTAAACATCGGTCAGGATAAAGTAAAAATTTATCCCGTTGCAAGGGTTATAATTGGTGGCAAGGGCCGAGTTGATATATCTTCACATAATGCGGCCTTTATGTTAATTTTAGTGGATGAAGGGTGGCTTTTTGTTGCTGAAAAGAAAGCGAGAGAATATAAACCGCTAACGGAAGAAGTTTTTACCTCAATGTTAAAGGATTTACTACAATGAATCCGCTTGAACCGGTAAAGAAATGGTATGAAGTCGTAAATGGCAACCAGCGATTAATAAAAATGTTTCTAAAAAAACATCCTGGTTTATTTCCGATCGAGTCTGTTTTAAGCTCAAAAACCAGTGATGAAGCCCGTGATATTCTTGATAAAGCAAAAATAGAACTTGATGATTTGACAATAGTTTCTCTGTATTCAATATTTGAAAGTAAAATATTAAGTCAAATATCTTCAATTATCAGCACGATTGCCACCGGACCATCAACTGAATTTGTTAAATCGATTGCGAAATACACAGCTAAAAATTCAGAAAGATGGTTAATAAATGATATATTAGACCTTTATAAGTCAAAAGTTAACCCTGACTTAGTTGGAAATGTAAAGCAGATTTATAATTATCGAAATTGGGTCGCCCATGGCAAAAAAACCGGTAAACCTCTAGCATTGGACCCAATCACAGTATATGAACGTTTATTTGATTTTCTTGATCAAGCTGGTCTGATTTAAACCGTTTGGCTCCACTTCCGGAGCATTTCAATACGGCGGTGCGGTTTAAAAGGAATCCGGAGCATTTCAGGCCTTTGGCCGGATACTTTCAATTGGTTGTCAGGATATAGCATTCCAAAATTTTTACTGCGTAAAAGTTTTAGATATCCGATTTCATTTGGTTCGAACCCCATTAAATAAGCAGCGAGCGAGTCCGCGCCCAAAGCGTCACGGGAGGCCAGCGCCCAGCCGGAATTGATCTTGGTGCCCTTAACCGGCCCATCCCCTTCCATTCCGTTTGTTCCGTCGATAATAGCCAGGTCCGGATATACATATCCGGCAATTTCAGTTAAGATATGATGAATATACTTGCCGTGAAAGTGGATTTTACTGCGTTTCCAATTACCCCGGATCGCGCCGACCAATACGTTTTTAATGGCGGCGGTGACCAGGACGGAATCGTGGGTTTTGGGCCTGGCGATGGAAACCAGCAAAGGAGTTTCCATTAATGTTTTGCTAAGGGGCAAAGTCAGCGCGCCGCCCGGAAAAGTCAGTTTTTTATCCACCGTTTCATCATCCCGCAGATCCAGCAACCTGACCCGGGGATTTGCCGCGGCTAACCCGGTAAACCCGTAAATTTGAAAACCGGTTTTGGTATTCCCCCTGGAGGTTCCTTCGGCGATAATAATCTCGCCGGAATAAAACGGCGTAATAAAATCGATAAAGCTCCTGACGGCATCTACCGGCGTGACGGCAAGCTCCACCCCGTTAGGATTTTTCATCGTCTTGACAACGACCAAATTTACCTTGATGGCCAAGGATGAAATCCGGGATAAGACTTGTTGCAGATCGTCTTTGATGAGATATAAGGCGTCATGGACACCTTGTTGGTGTTCTTGACTACGGACTAAAGCTATTTCTTGAGGCGTGGGAGTTAGTGAATGAGTGTTCTCGCGCTTCACAGCGAATCATCCTTTCATACCCTTTAATATGAAAATATCACTGAGCCCGTTTAGGGTGGATTCTTGTGGCTTGTGATATTTTTATTTGGTCTTCTGAAAGGGCGTTTGATGGCCTTTCATCAGAGTTAATAAGTATATCGGCGTTTTTGATGTCGTATTTAAGTTATGTTTTTAATTACAGCTGTAATAGTATATAGAAATGGGGTATAATGATGATAAAGATAAGTTGCTTAAACTGATTCTTTCGGAGGTAAATTAGTATGTTGGCCATAAAAGGTTATTATGACGGCAAAGAATTTGTACCACTTGAGAAAGTAAGCCTTAAGCCCAATCAAAAAGTAATTATTACCGTACTTGATAAATATATCAGCCTGGAACCGGATAATAAACCGTTTATGAAATATATCGGCAAGTTGAATAACGAAAGTTATAATGAGATATCCGAGGCCTTAAAGGAAACCGAAAAGATGGAAGAATCAGAGCCGCCTGTTTGGAAAAAAGGGCGGTTTTTAATTGGTGGGGATATATGCTTTGATCCCGATTTAGATGGATAAAATCGAAGAAGGCAGGTTATGAATGCCAGCCGGAAGCTAAAGCCGTCCGGTTACAAAGTGGAAGGGTGAAGTCATGAGGTTTTAGAGCCAAATTCCATGATTTTTAAAATTTCTTGTATGTGCTCCGGGTAGCTTGGGGACTATAGCTAACAATATAACTTGGAACCGATGAATCTAGCAGTTATTAATAAAGTGCTGAAAACGTGAAAAAGGGTTAGGCAAAATGATCCGTTATTTGCCGGAAAACTATAAATTATCTGTAATGAGAACCGATATATTAATGGTAGATTTTATATCTACATAGAAATAAATAGGAGTATATGAGTAAAAAATGGCAACTGAAATATCAGATGATATTAAGATTTATTTAGATGAAATAGCCGAAAGATTATGGTCGAATCATGCTGCAGTTATGGTAGGCGCTGGATTCAGTAAGAATAGTAATCCGGCCTTTCTTGATTGGAACCAGCTTGGTGATATATTTTATAAGAAAATTTATGGTCACCCACCAGATGGAAAACAGTGTTATCTTAATGTTCTAAAATTAGCTGATGAAGTACAGGCAGCTTTTGGACGTCCAGTGTTAGATCATTTACTTCGTTCAATGATTCCAGATAATAATAGTAAGCCATCTTTACTACATAATGATTTATTAGAATTACCATGGACTGATGTATTTACAACCAATTATGATACATTATTGGAACGAGCAAGCAAAGATATTGTATCAAAGAAATTTGATGTAGTCGTTAATAAAGAAGATCTAGTTTATTCCGAGAAACCAAGGATCGTCAAGCTTCACGGTAGCTTTCCATCGAAACGCCCTTTTATCATTACCGAGGAAGACTATCGTAAATATCCTAGGGAGTTTGCTCCTTTTGTTAATACCGTTCGACAAGCACTTCTAGAAAATACACTTTGCCTAATTGGATTTTCAGGCGATGACCCTAATTTTTTACAATGGATCGGCTGGATTCGCGATAATTTAGGAGATAAAAATACGCCCAAAATATATTTTATAGGGATTTTTAATGGGCACGATGCAAAAAAAAAGTTACTTGAACAATGGAATATTATTACTATCGATTTATCACGTTCACTTGGAGTCGGAAGCGATCATGCAAAAGCCTTAGGAGTCTTTTTTAAATATTTAAAAGATAGTAAACAAGATTATAATCAACTTGAATGGCCCAAAAATTATGGGGCTATGAACTTCGATCCACAAAAGGACATTGTTTCTCAAATTAATATCATAGTTTCAGAATGGGAAAAACAAAGAGTATCATTCCCGAATTGGATTATTGTACCAGAAGACAGACGCGATACATTGTGGGTATATACGACTAATTGGGTTAATAATCGTCCATTTTCTAAAGAACTTGAAGCCCCTTTAGATATTGATTTTCTTTATGAATTAAATTGGCGGTTGGAAAAAAGTCTTTGTCCTATATTTAATAACATAATTGAGAACTATGAAGCAATTATCGGGCGGTATAATCCTTTTCCGGATTTTGTAAAAATTGATTCATCCAAAATTTGCAGGGGGGATATAATATATGAAAACCTTCCATGGGATAAGATCCAAATAAAATGGCTCGAACTCCATATTTCTTTAATACGATATTATCGGGAAGAAGGATTTTTAGATAAATGGCTTATAATTGACGAGCGTCTACAAAAACTAAAAGGAATATTGTCGCCGGAAATTACTGCACGATGGCATTATGAACGTTGTTTACACGCATTATTTTCTTTAAATATCAATCGCTTTCAATCTATTTTAAAAGATTGGCCAACGAATGACAGTTTTCCATTTTGGGAAGCTAAACGTGCTGGCTTAATCGCTGAATTTGGTAATCTTGAAGCTGCAGAGAAGATTTTGGAAAGGTCTCTTAATTCAATTCGTTCTCAACTTAATTTATCTCCTGCACTAAATGACTATCGTTTGATTTCAGAAGAAAGTTATGTGATGCAACTATTCCAATATATCAAAGATGCCTTAATTTGGAAAAGAGAAGATAATACAGAACGTGAAGAAATCCGACAAAAGTTTTCCGAACGTTGGAACTCATTAAAACAATTTAAATGTGACCCTTGGAAAGAATATATGTTATTTGAAGCATATTTAGAGCATGATCCCACTAATAAACCTCCAATAAAAGAAGAATATGGTTTTGATATTGGGCAAGTAACGATTAATAATCATTTTGGTGGTGAAAACAAGGAAATATTAATAGCATATAATTTCTTGCGATTTATTGAAGAAACCGGCATGCCATTTCGAATTCATGGAGCAACTTTTGGCAAAGAAGCTGCTAAAGGAGCTTTGAAACGTATTTCTGAATACTCTCCTAACTGGGCATTAGCAACATTATTAAGAATAGGAGACTCCAAGCTTGTTGATTCAATGTTTACTCGTGAATCAATTTATAAAATACAAAGAGATCGGATTGATAGACTAATCCATGAATATTTACAAGTTTTATATGATACAAAATCTCAGATTGAAGCAGGAGATCGGTTTTATAATCAAAATTATGGCATTCAAATAGCCGGGATTATTCCGGAAATTCTCTCCCGCCTTTGTAGTAAGTGTTCTGAGAATGCAAAAGAGCAGATCTTCAATTTTTTAAAAGTGGTTTTTAGGTCAGAGCATAAACAAAAATATAAGGGAATATCCAATTTGGTTAAAAGGATGATAGTTTCATGGCCTAAAGAGCTACAATATAGGAATCTTTCAAAACTTCTAAAAATGCCAATATTGACTACCTTGAGCCCATATGAGGAGAATGAATATCCAGAGCCATTTCGTTTTGTTTCCCTAAAGAAGAAAGATATTATAGGATTTGAAACGATTCAAATTGATAACAATGAAATAATTCTTCTTATAAAAAAGGCAGAATCAAATGATACTGAAGAAAGAAAAAGATCCATTGTTCGGTTAACATGTTAAT
>JBJKPO010000140.1:0-1351 GCA_046706235.1 Bacillota bacterium
CCTCATCACCGGCCCCGGTTTCCATTTTTCTGGCCGGAATCGTTACCAAGATTGCCGGTGTATATACCTTGATTCGACTGGTGCTGACGGTTTTCGGGCATAATGTTGCTTTTATGAATTTATTAATGATTTTAGGCGCGGTATCCACGGTTTTCGGCGCTTTCTTCGCTTTGGGGCAGAAAGATTTCAAACGAATGCTGGCTTATTCCAGCATTAGCCAAATCGGATATATAATGATGGGATTTGCCACCTTTAACACGACCATGCCCGGAATACAATTGGGTTTAATCGGTGCCGTTTTTCATTTTTTTAATCATGCTGTCTTTAAATCATTATTGTTTTTAAACGCCGGAGCAATTGAAACCGCTACCGGAACCAGGAATTTTGATGATTTAGGGGGCCTCGCCGAACGAATGCCGGTAACAGGAGTAACTTCGGTTGTTGGTATACTATCAACCGCGGGTATACCTCCATTGGCCGGCTTTTGGAGCAAATTAATCATTATTATCGCCTTATGGACGGCCGGTTTTCATTTCTTTGCCTTTGTGGCGATTTTTGCAAGCATTGTTACACTTGCGTACCTGTTGTCATTGCAACGTCATGTGTTTTTCGGAAAAGTCAAAAACGGCCTTGAAGGGATCAAGGAAGTATCCCCGGTGCTTTATTGGCCGGCAATCATCATGGCTGCAATCACAATTTTAGGCGGAATCTTATTCCCGTTATTTTATGATAAATTGTTGACCCCTTTTAATTCTTTGCTTGGCTTAGTTGTGAAATAATTGGAGGTATGGAAATGGAACTCCACCTGTTTTTTTTAATTGCGGTATTATTGATTCCCGCAATACTGGCCGTCATGACGGCGGAATTAATTAATGCGGTAATTGCTTTATTAGTAAGCAGTGTTGGACTGACTTTACTCATGTTTAATCTGGGAGCCAATATAGCCGGAATTTTTGAGCTTTCGGTAGGGGCCGGATTGATAACGGTATTATTCATATTATCAATCAGCATGACCAGGGTCTTATCGCGCGAAGCTAATATGGAACTAAAAAAACAACATTATTACAAGTTTATTTATTTACCGGTGCTAATCCTAATTTTGGCGATTATTTTATATTTTAACCGGGCTCAATGGTTTGGTTCCATTTTAGTTCAAAATGCCCGGGAAAATACCAGTGTCGGAGAAGTATTATGGAGGACCCGCGGTTTGGACTTAATCGGTCAAATTAGTATTTTATTGGTAGGAGTATTTGGCGTGGTAGTTCTTTTTAAGCGAGGGAAAATGAATGAATAACTTTTTTATCGTTGATTTGATTGCGGTATTTTTATTGTTCGGAATCGGGATCTATAC
>JBJKPO010000141.1:0-2967 GCA_046706235.1 Bacillota bacterium
ACGGGAAGCGGTTTTGGCCCGGGATTTACCGGGGATGGCCGATGTCGATTCCTCTTTGTATCTCTTTTGCCGGGAAATAAAAAAGGGAGCAACCGTAGCCCTGTCAGGCGAATGCGCCGATGAAGTATTCGGCGGTTATCCCTGGTTTTACCGGCAAGATGCGTTGGATGCCGCTACTTTTCCCTGGTCGTTGAATATGGAAGTACGCAATCGAATTTTAGGGCCGGAATTAAAGCAAAAGCTTAATTTGATCGATTATGTCAATGACCATTACCGGGAAGCATTGACCGAAATGTCGCGTTTACCGGAGGAAGAACCGGTTGAAGCAAGACGGCGTGAAATTTTTTATCTGAATATCAATTGGTTTATGGCCGTGTTGCTGGACCGGAAAGACCGGATGAGCATGGCCTCCGGTTTGGAGGTCCGGGTCCCTTTTTGCGACCACCGGCTGGTGGAATACGTTTGGAATATTCCGTGGCGTCTTAAATATTGCGATCAGCGCGAAAAGGGAATTTTGCGCCGGGCGGTCCGGCATTTGCTACCTAAGGAAGTTCTTTACCGTCAAAAAAGTCCCTATCCGAAAACTCATAATCCAAGTTATTCCGAGGCCGTAAAGCGCAATATTTTAACAATTTTAGACGATCCGGATCAACCCCTACATGACTTAATCGACCTTCCCGCGGTTAAAGACTTTATCTGGAAGGAAAGAACGCTTCTTGGTAAACCGTGGTTCGGCCAGTTGATGAATGGACCCCAACTCCTGGCTTATTTAATTCAAATAAATTTTTGGCTGAAAGAGTACCGGATTAAGATTCATGTATAAAAGCAATCTGTTATTTATTGTTTATGGAAGGAATTTTAGGTCTTAAAGAAGAACTATAGGGAATATTTCTCGTGTAAATAAGGCGTGATGATATTAATCATGGCAGCATGACAGGCTGTAGTATTTGCTCACTGGAAATGAGGGAATGCAATATGGCAACTTTTGGGATTGGCTTGGATATTGGAACCAGCGCCGTAAAATTAGTGGAATTACAAGGTGGAAAATCTCCCCGGATCGAACGTTTACGGATTGCGCCGCTTAAAAGCGGCACATTAAATGGCGGAGAAATTATCGACCAAAACGAAGTTAGCGAAGCTATTAAAAGTTTAATTCAATTGAATACTAATAAATCAAAACGTATGGTAATCGCGGTTGCCGGACAAGCAGTAACCATTAGACTTTTAAAAATCGTCCTCCAGAATAAAAAAGAATTAGCCGATACAGTAAGAAGAGAGGCGGAAAAGAACCTTCCCTATTCCTTGGATGAATTATACCTGGATTATCAAATCATCCGGGAAGATCGTCCCAGGAAAGAAATGGAAGTCGTTTTGGTTGCAGCCCGCAAAGTAATTATCGACAGCCAATTGGAAGCGGTACGAAACGCGGGAGTGGAACCACTGGCGATTGATATTCAACCATTAGCCCTGGTCAGGGCGGCGGGATACGAAAATGCAGCAACTCACGGAAATATCGGGTTGCTGGACATCGGGGAGGAAACCTCCGATTTGATTATTATCAAAGCGGGAATTCCTATTTTTACCCGGGTCATTCAACTGGCGGGAAGCCGCTTAACTCAATTAATCAGCGACAGCATTGGGATTCCTTATACTGCCGCCGACGAGTTAAAGCGGGTATATGCCGATGCGGAAAGGAATATTACCCAAATTTCCCCGGATGATATCGATTATAAAGTTAACGCAATGGTTCAAAAAGGAGTCGGGGAACTAGTGACCGAGGTAAAAAAATCCTTTGAGTATTTTCATTTGCAGCAACAGTATGAGGCGGAAACTCTTGAATTGATTGTATCAGGCGGTGGTTCGAAACTGAAAAATTTAATACCGTATCTAAACCGGGAACTGAAAATCAAAGTAACCCCTTGTCCGTTACCTGAAAATATAGTGTGCTCGGCGGAATCCTTGGTGGAGTTTACCGAGTCATGGCCGATTTACAATATAGCCTTTGGATTAGCGTTAAGGGAGGTAACCGCGGGTTGAGAATTAATTTATTACCTGGAGCGCATCCAATCAAATCGTCTTCAAAATTGCGCCGGAAAAACTCAATACCCTCAAAACCGGATTTAACGGAACTTACTCCGGCATCATCGGATTCAACTCAATTAGAATACGCCAAGTTGGACGATGTTAAACTCGATCCCGTCGAATTGGAAAGATCGATACCGGATTACTCCGGGCTTAGTCAAAAAAAACCGGCTCGAATTAAACCGGGTAGTATTATAATCTATATTTTCTGTGCTGTTTTTTTACTTGGTTCGCTGGTTTTTCTGTTGGACGAGTATTTTGATTATGACCTTTCCAAAGGGGAATTGTTGAGTTTGGAGGAACAAGTCGCGGAGCATCGAAAGTTGCTTACCAACGAACGGAATCTTCAAATACAAAACCGGGAAGTCCAAACTCGGGAATCGGAATTAGCGCTCATCAACCATTTATACCAGCCTTGGCCGGCTATTTTAAATTATTTGGCATCCGCGTTACCCGAAAGCGCCTGGCTAATTGAAATTAAAGGGACCAGTCATGAAAATCTATCAATAACCGGCCGTTCATTAACTTTTAAAGCCGTTGCGGAATATATCAAAAATTTGCAGGACATAAGTCTGTTTAATCAAGTTAAATTGAAAATAACTCAACAGGTTTCAACAAAAATACCGGATTATATATTTACCGTTCAAATTGAGACCGGAGGGACAGTTCTTGACGATGCGCAAAAATAAAACCGGGTATCTTGGAATCGTTATTTTATTCATAATATTTACAGGGTTAACCACCGGCGGGATCGTTTTACATTTGCAAAACCGGGCCATAGCCGGGGAACGGAACCAAAAAAAGGCGCAGTTGCTTTTACTGCAAAACCAAATAAAATCATTACAAAACATAAACTCCATTAAAACTCAGGAAACCGGTAATCAA
>JBJKPO010000142.1:0-2579 GCA_046706235.1 Bacillota bacterium
GGCCCGAATTAATCAACTTAAGGGCAACGATGAATTCAAGCAAAAATTCAATGCCTTCATGGAGGTATACGATATGCGATCCGCCGGGGAAATCGATATCGCTAAGGAGCGCTGGATCGAAAACCCCGAACCTTTGGCGAAATCGATCATGGCGATTGTCAAAACCGCCACGGAAGGCGCTCACCGTGAGGAATACCGGGCGACAACCGCCAGGGCCAAACGGGCGGCGGTTGATTTGATAATGGAAGTCGAAACCCGGCATGGCAAAATTAAGGGTAAAATTGTCCGAAGGCTGATTAGAGTTTTACGAAACTACCTGCCGGCGCGGGAGCATCCCAAATACTTGATCATGAAGTTAATTTTGATTTTTAAGAAAGCCTTGCTGGAAGAGGCGGAAACTCTGGTAGCCAAAGGGCTTCTTGCTGGAGTGAAAGATGTATTCTATGTTGGTTTTTGGGAGTTATATCACGCGATCCAAAATAATGATAGTCTTGTAGAGTTAGTCGAACAACGAAAAGAGGAATACCGGCGTTACGCCAAACTAAATGTTCCCCGGGTGCTGACCAATGAAGGGGAGGAAATTAAAGCCGGTTATCAAAAAGAGAACCTTCCCCAAAATGCTTTGGCGGGTATGCCCGTTTCCGCCGGAGTCGTCGCGGGAATCGCCAGAGTCATTACCGATCCCGCCAAGGCTTCCCTCAATAAAGGCGAAATTTTAGTGGCTCCGTTTACCGATCCGGGCTGGACGCCTTTATTCATAAATGCCGCGGGACTGGTCATGGAAGTGGGGGGCCTCCTGACCCACGGGACCGTGGTTGCCAGGGAATACGGCATCCCGGCGGTGGTCGGGATCACAGACGCCACCACTAAAATTAAAACCGGTCAAAAAATCAGGGTGGACGGCAATGCGGGTTTGGTGGAGATTGTTGCAGAAATAGGTGATTGATTGTTGCTATAATTATTATAAAAGTTTCATCCGAATAAGATAAAAAGTGTTTTTTGCCGTTATAAATTCAATTAAAGCAAATAAATTTAAATCTATTCATAATGGTTCCACATGCTAATTATTTTAATCGTTCGCTCGTTTTGATGAATTGAATATACCAGCCGGTGTTGCCGGTTAATTCGTCTCGAATATGCGCCCGACAGATCTCCAATTAGTTTTTCATAGGGAGGATACCCCATAAAAGGATCATTCCTCAATATTGCCAATAGTTTTTCAATCTTCTCCTTAAACCCGGATTCATATGCTTTTCGTTTGTCCTTCAACGCGTCCTGAGTATATACGATTTTCCATGGACCATTCATTGCTCGTTATCCTCTACACACTCATCCAATGGAGTATTCAGCCCTTTTATGATCTTTTCATTCATTCCGGGTATCCCGGATAAATATATGGTTTCCTGAATCGAACGCCAGTCTTCTTCCGATATGATAACTACATTTCCGTTTTTACCGGTTACATACACCGGTTCATGAGTAGTAATCGCCTCATCAATTACTTTAAAAAAGTTATTCCTGGCGTTGGTGGCATTAATAATCGGCATTAAAAATCTCTCCTCTAAACTGTACATATTTACGTACACATTTTAGTATAGCGCGCCTTTTTCTGTCTGTCAACATCGTAAAAATCACCTGACTTTTACTAAATGGCTACTTATAAAGCTTCTTAAGAAATATATACTGAAACGCTAACCAGTTCTTAATAGCGTCTCTTTCAATCAATTGCCGGGCATATCCGGCTTGATTAATATTTATAAATATGATAAGCATAATATATAAAAGATTTAAATAATAATAGGTGATAGTGATGAAAAAGCTTTTTAAGTATGCCTTTTTAATTATGATGTTAGTGAGTTTGGTGCCGATGACGAATTTAGTATGCGCGACAAATATGGATATGGTATCCATCGGAAGCGACGACGGTATGACCATTTCTATTAATACTGGACAGGAGTTGCAAGTATCGTTAGTGACGAATCCCAGTACCGGCTATGCGTGGGAATTTGTTACCGTTCCTAATCCCGCTATCCTTAAGCAAATTACGCATTATTTAAAACCCCTCGGCACTTTGCCCGGTTCCCCGTCCCTCGAATACTGGGTCTTCGACTGCGTCGGCCCCGGCTCAACCATCGTTAATTTAAAATATCAGAGAAGCTGGGAACCCAATCCTTTAAAAACTTTTACGGTTAATATTGTAGCTATGCCGTAATTTCTGCGATTGATACAAATATTCTTTCTACTGCCTCCTAAAATACTGTCCGTCCCTTTTAGTTTTTTGTTGCTTCCTTCGTTAAAAGAATGGACAAATAATTCCTCGCCGTTCAAAACACGGTAAACCGAAATAAATTCTATTGATAGCTTTTAATACTCTCGCGTACTCATGAGGTATGACTTGATTCATGACAGTTTTGAGATAACCCTCCTCATTATGAGTGATGGCGGACATTTCACAAATATCTATAGTTTAAGTGATTACTCATCCTTCCAGATCTCTAATATAAGGGACATATTGTATATTCCCTTCAATTCGTGCTTTTCCCGATTCAATAATAGTATGTTCTAACCGATCAACTACA
>JBJKPO010000143.1:0-5577 GCA_046706235.1 Bacillota bacterium
GGTATAACCATTTACATAATTTGAAGCATCGGAGGCCAGACATACGACCATTCCCTGTAAATCCTCCGGAGTCCCCCAGCGCCCGGCGGGAATCCGGTCCAAGATAGCTTGATTTCGTTGCGGATCCGCCCGGAGGGGGGCGGTATTATCGGTAGCCATATAGCCCGGAGCAATGGCATTGACATTGATATTGTATTTGGCCCATTCGTTGGCCAGTAGCCGGGTGATTCCCATGACTCCGCTTTTGGAAGCGGTATAGGAGGCCACCCGGATTCCGCCTTGATAGGAAAGCATGGAAGCGATATTGATGATTTTGCCGCCGGTTCCTTGCCGGACAAATTGCCGGGCCACGGCCTGCGATAAAAAAAACAGGGTTTTTAAGTTCAGGTTCATAACATTGTCCCAATCCGGTTCGGTAAATTCCAAAGCTTCCGCCCGCTGGATGGTCCCGGCGTTATTAACCAGGATATCGATTTTACCGAATGTTTTCAAGATAGCTGTGATAATATCGGAAACCGGTTTGATGCTGGTCAAATCGGCTTTTAAACTCAAGTATTTTCGGCCGAGAGACTTAACTATCCCTTTGGTTTCAAGCGCCTCCCCGCGATTAACCCCAACGATATCGGCGCCGGCTTCCGCCAAGGCGATCGCCATCCCTTGGCCCAATCCGGTACTGCAACCGGTAACAACGGCAACTTTCGAATCCAGCCTGAATTTATCCAGAATCATTGGACACCTCCGGGTAATATTAGTTTTACTTTATGTCATTCATGGCAACTGCGTCCATATCGGAAAAGGTCTGATTTTCACCGGCCATTCCCCAGATAAAAGCGTAATTGGCGGTGCCGGCTCCGGTATGGATCGACCAACTGGGAGCAATAACCGCTTCTTGATTACGGACTACCAGATGCCGGGTTTCATTTGGTTCGCCCATAAAATGAAATACCACCGCATTATCGGGAATATTCAGATAAAGATAGACTTCCATTCTCCGGTCATGGGTATGACAGGGCATGGTGTTCCAAACGCAGTTCGGTTCCAGAATGGTGAGACCCATCACTAGTTGACAACTTTTAACACCCTGGGGGTGGATATATTTATAAATGGTCCGTTCGTTGGATTCCGCCAGCGAACCCAGATGAGAGGATTCCGCGGCGGAGATTTCGATTTTTCGGGTAGGATAGGTATGATGTGCCGGTGTGCTGTTTAAATAAAACCGGGCCGGGTGATTTCGATCCCGGCTGGTAAAACTGATTTCCCGGGCGCTCATCCCGGCATACAGGCCGTCCCGGGTATTCAGATCGTAAGCCGTGCCGTCAATGGTTACGGTTCCCGGCGATCCGATATTAATGATCCCCAGTTCCCTTCGTTCCAAGAAGTAATCCGCCCCCAGTTCCTTCCCGGCTTCTAAACGAATGGGATTTATCGGGCAGACTCCGCCGATGATCATCCGATCTACCTGGCTGTATACCAATTTGATTTCGCCCGGTAAAAATAAATCCGGCACCAGAAATTCCTCGCGTAATCTGGCGGTGGTATAATTTTTGACATCTTTCGGATTGACCGTGGTTCGAATTTCCATGATTTAACCTCCGTCCATTTGATCTCATGTTGATTTTAACATAATCATATATAGTTGTGGAAAAGATTTTTATACGGACCAGATTATGAAAAAGAAATTCCGTAATGAAAAAATGATTAAAAAAGGATATTCATCCAGGTTACGGCGAATTATAAAGTCATTATTTTCTCGTTTTTATTACATGAACGATAATTTTACAAGGAGCAAATCAATGGATCGCGCTAAACAGTTGGGGGAAGAAAGCATCGGGAAGTTGTTATGGAAGTTTTCCGTGCCGGCGATTGTTGGAATGTTGGTAAACGCTTTGTATACAGTGGTGGATCGAATCTTTGTGGGAAGAGGAGTCGGTTTGCTGGGAATCTCGGCGACCACGGTAGCGTTTCCGATTTCCATTATTATTCTGGCTTTTGGATTATTAATTGGGGTAGGGGCGGCGGCTACGGTATCCATCAAACTGGGACAGCAAAATAGAACCGACGCCGAACGGATACTTGGAAATGCCTTTAGCCTGGCAATCCTGGTTTCGATAGTATTAACAGTCCTGGGACTTATTTTTGAGGAGCCATTGTTACGGGTATTCGGTGCCAGTAAAGCGGTTTTACCTTTAGCCAAACAATTTGTGACAATTATTTTAATGGGAACCGTATTACAAGAGATCGGATTCGCATTAAATAACGTTATTCGCGCCGAAGGTAATCCCCGGATGGCGATGTTCACAATGCTGATCGGGGCGGTGTTAAACAGTATTCTGAATCCAATCTTTATTTTTGGTTTACATTGGGGGATCAGGGGTTCGGCGATAGGGACTATCGTATCCCAAACAGTTTGCGCTATCTGGATACTTTCCTATTTTTCAGGAAAAAAGAGCACCTTAAAACTAAAAATAGCCAATCTAAAACTTCGGGGTAATATTGTCGGACAAATATTGGCCATTGGCATGTCCGCCTTTGCGTTTCAGTTGGCGGCCAGTATTATTACCGTTATATTTAATCAAAGCCTTGCGACTTACGGCGGTGATGTTGCCATTGCCGCGATGGGAATAATCAACAGTATCGTGATGTTGATTTTAATGCCGGTATTTGGGCTTTCACAGGGCGCCCAACCAATCATCGGTTATAATTATGGCGCAAAAAATCACGACCGGATCATCAAAACATTGAAATTAAGCATGATTGCGGCAACTTGGATCACAACCGCCGGTTTTATCTTAGTTCAATGTTTTCCCAGAGTGATTTTAAACGTTTTTAGCAGCGGTAATGAAAGGTTGTTAACGATAGGAACCCCGGGAATCCGGATGTTTTTAATGGTTTTACCGATTGTTGGCTTTCAGATCATCGGTTCCAATTATTTTCAAGCAGTGGGGAAGGCTAGACTGTCAATCTTTTTAACCCTGTCACGCCAAGTAATCATCCTGCTGCCGCTTATAGTAATATTACCCCGTTTATTCCGGCTGACCGGTGTTTGGATCTCCGGACCGATTGCCGATTTTACGGCTACTTTGTTGACGGGATGGTTTATTTTCCGGGAATTAAAAATGATGAAAACGGAACGAATATGGGAAAACGTAGATTTATTGAAGGTTCCCTAAACTTCGCGACATGGATTTTATAGGATTTTAAAGTATTTGCCGAATTGCCTCACCTTTTTAATATTCTTAAGGGCGATATGAGTCTGGTCGGCCCCCGTCCCATGATTTCTTACCTTGATACATTTAACCGGTTTCGTATTACATTCATTTTCAAAAATTTGGCTATCCAATAAAAGAAAACTCTGTTACTCGGAATTAGATAACTTGACAACTACCGGTCTATTTTGTTAGAATAAAGCTGTAAATAATTATATAAGGAAGTGCGCCTAGGGTTCCGCTAAAACGGTGTAGAAAGCTTTAATCCCGAGGAGTAGACACCGTTTTATTTTAGGTCCGGTCCAAGTGGCGCAGACATTGTTCATGCACATTTCTTACATTCTGTGCATGTCTTCAATGTTACACCGTAGAGGGATAAAAACCCGGGCGGGTAGGTTTCGTGCGTATCGTTTACAAATCTATTTTATTGTTTGTATCCGATGCGTAAAACGTGTTTGACACGTAGTATACCTATCCGCCCGACTGTTTTTCAAGGAGGGAAATACTTGCCGATTCGCGATATTTTTAGTAGTTTGAGCCCGCTTGATCACCGTTACTACGCTTCCAATCAAAAACTATTTGAACAATTGGCGGATTTTTTTTCAGAAAACGCCTATATTCGATATGAATTAAAAGTTGAAGCCGCTTTGGCTAAAGTATTGGCCCGGCGGGGCATATGTTCGGAAGCAATTGCGACCGAGATTGTCCGGGCTTGCGATCTGGTTACACCGGAAGAAGTCTATCAAGAAGAAGAATCAACCAAGCATAATATCCGGGCTTTGGTTAATTGCATTCAACGCCGGGTCAGCGAAGCCGCCCGGCCTTATGTTCATTTTACCACGACTTCGGTGGATATCATGGATTCGGCCACCGCAATCCGGTTTAAGAATGCGACCACCGCGGTTGTAATACCGAAAATGATCGAACTTGAAGAAATACTTATTAAAATCGCCCACCGTGAAAAGGCTACCCTTCAAATCGGGAGGACCCACGGACAGCATGCGGTGCCGGTTACCTTTGGATTTGCGATGGCCGAGTATGTGAGCAGGTTTGGCTCGCGGATTGAATTAGTTAAGCGAACTTCCGATAATTTGCGGGGAAAAATCGCCGGGGCGGTTGGCGCTTACAATGCCGGTTCCCTTTTTTTCGATGATCCGATGCAGTTTGAGATTGAAGTGCTTCAAGAGTTAAACTTAAAACCGGCCGATTATTCCAATCAAATCGTGGAACCGGAATATTTAACCGATTATATCCACGCCGTTATCTCCGCTTTTGGAGTACTGGCTAACTTGGCCGACGATATCCGTCATTTGCAACGGACTGAAATCGGAGAGGTAGGTGAAGCGTTTAATGCGACACAAGTGGGATCTTCCACCATGCCTCATAAACGGAACCCTTGGAATTTTGAGCATGTAAAAAGCATGTGGAAAGAATTCATGCCGCGAATGATTACCGTTTATGCCGATCAAATCTCCGAACATCAGCGTGATTTAACTAATTCGGCTTCCGGCAGGTTTATTCCGGAAATAGTAATTGGTTTTACAGCTTCCGTGGACCGGTTAATCAAAGTTTTACAGCGATTGGTTGTCGATCAGGAACGAATGCTCGCTAATTTTAAATCGACCAGGGAAATGGTCATTGCCGAACCGATTTATATTTTACTGGCTTCACTCGGTCATCCCAATGCTCATGAAGCAGTTCGAGTATTAACTCTCACATCACAAAAGTCAGGAAAAGCTTTGCGTCAATTGATAGCGGAAAATGCTGAACTGGCTCCGTATTTGGAACGTCTTACGCCTAAACAACGGATTATTTTGGAAAATCCCGAGAAATATACGGGTTGGGCGGAGCAAAAAACTGAAATTCTTTGTAAATATTGGGAAAAAAGGCTGAAGGAGTTGTCTATTTAAGTTGGACGTGGAAAACATAATGTCAACCCGCATGCTTGATAGTCAGACTCTTGACGACAAGCCAAGAGACGCTTGCGGAATTTTTGGAGTTTATAGCAACGACCCGGATTTCGATGCCGCCGGCATAACTTATCTTGGATTATATGCCTTACAGCATCGCGGCCAGGAAAGCGCCGGAATGGTTATTTCGGATGGGTCCGTCCTGACAATTCATAAAAATATGGGTTTGGTTTCCAATGTCTTTAATCAGGATATTTTAGAGCATTTAAAAGGAAGGATTGGAATCGGGCATGTCCGTTACTCCACGACCGGTTCCAGCCTGCTTGCCAATGCGCAACCATTAATGG
Source organism: Bacillota bacterium (assembly GCA_046706235.1). Classification (GTDB taxonomy): domain Bacteria; phylum Bacillota; class UBA4882; order UBA8346; family UBA8346; genus JAEZJQ01. The sequence continues at coordinate 5,464 of JBJKPO010000143.1, forward strand.
CCCGGTGTTCCAAAGGTATTTTAGCGGTGGCCCATAACGGCAATCTGGTGAATACCGAGGAATTACGGCTTGCGTTGGAGATCGGAGGCTCTGTTTTTCAATCTACAACCGATA
>JBJKPO010000144.1:0-4808 GCA_046706235.1 Bacillota bacterium
GAGCCGCCGGTATTTGGGATCGTTTCCCGGAAAACGGGCGTCCGATTTATCAAGTAGTGGCGGCGGTGTGTCGAAACTCCGGCGCCAGATATGTACTTGTTCTTCGCCATATTTGGCGGCGGTTTCGGCCTTGTTCAAGCCCTGCAAGGCCCCATAGTGCCGTTCATTTAAACGCCACGACTTGTATTCGGGGATCCATTCCAGATCGAGTTCGGCCAGAACCAGCCACAGGGTCCGGATTGCCCGTTTCAGATAAGAAGTATGGGCCAGATCGAAACGGTATCCTTCCGCCTTTAAAACTTGTCCGGCCTTTTTGGCTTCGTCGATCCCGGTTTCCGATAAATCCACGTCGGACCATCCGGTAAAACGGTTCTCTCGATTCCAGACGCTTTCGCCATGGCGCAGTAAAACAAGTTTAATCATTGCAGCCTCCATTTTATATCGCAAATCGCGAGTCACGAGTCCAAAATCACAAATCACGGGTCATGCAGTAATCATATCATATTTTTTATAATAATTGAATTCAAATGCATTCGTCACGTGTAAACACGTGGTTAATAAAAACAATCGGGAACCACTAATGAACACGCGCGCGCGACTAATGGACACTAATACTAACGAAAACCCGATTAGTCAATGATCTATTCGTGTTTAATTCGTGTGCATTTGTGGTTAATAAAAAATTACGGGCTAGGTTTTTCGAACTCAGCCCGCAAAAAGTGAAACCGTATCGTGGCTACGAAACAGCAGGTGGTTTCGGCGGATCTTCGATGCCGAAGATCGAATAGTCAATCAGCAGGTTTCCGGTCATATCCGGTTCCTCAACCGCTTTGCGTTCTCCGTTAGGATAGTGTTCATATCGATCGAAGGTTTGATAGAGGATGCCCAATTGTTTTTCGTTGTTTTGTTCAAGAAATGCCGTGGTTTTATCGAGAAGGAATTTGGTAATGGTCATGCCGGCGGTTAAAGCCGGATTTACCGCTACTTTCAGGACTTCGGCAAGCCCCGCGGCGAATTTATCCAATTCGGGACTGTTTAATAAACTTTGAAGCTGATCTTCCCAGAACTTAAGATTTTTACTGGACACCAGGACCATAAAAGACCAATTAAAGCACTGAGGAATGGAAGTAGCGGTGTACAAGGCGTAACCGGTATCTCCGAAAGTAAGAACCTGACCGTTTTGTACATGCTGAACCTCCGTCAGAACCTTGCCGGAAAGCACCGACATGATGGCAGCTTTGGCAAGCTCGGCGCGTTTAGCTTGATCGTCTGTTTTTATCAGTTCGTCCAGATCAGGTAAAGCGGTGTTGTCGGTGTTGATGAAACTGAGGATTTTGACCTCGGCGGGACCCAGTTCCCTGGTTTTCACTACTTTGAGCTTGCTTAACCGGAATGCGAAAAAACTCATGATTTATGGCCTCCTTGAAGTTTTAATTGAACAAAACATCAGAATATGGATTATCGTTCATCCGAATGATGTTCTGAGGTGGTATTAATTGCTTCTTGGTATTAAATTACTGTCAAGTAAATTATCGGCCAATATTTGATTTAGATTAAGGATCCATACTGCGATTATCCCGCCCAAATCGGGTGAGGACTCGTGTGGGAAACCAGTTTCCAAAGTAACAATTGACTTTCTTCCGGGAAATGTATTATAATAATCCTAATTTATATTCTAACTACGATGCAGGGGAAGAGTACCAAGTATCAATTGGCCAAAGAGAGCCGGGAAAGGTGAGAGCCGGCGCTATAATTGGTTTGGGAAGATCACCCCGAAGTTGCCTTCTGAAAGCAAGTTATTATTTATATTATATATAAATAACTAACTTGATTAGGAAGCTTGCCGGTTTTCACCGTTATACGAAGTAAAGCGTAAGCTTTCAACTTGAAAGCTTAAAGCTGGGTGGTACCACGGGTAATTATTAACTCGTCCCAATCGGGGCGGGTTTTGTTTTTTATATTTAGATAAATTAGTCAAAAGTCGAATGTCGAAAGTCAAAAGATGAAAACGGTTAACAGTTAACAATTGGTTTGATATCGGTTTTAACCGATAAGCCTTATCACAGCCAGGGGTTTCAACCCCTGGATTGGGATCGAAGCATCAACAACAGATTTGAATCATTAGCATTTGATTCAAGTTTATGATTTTCAAACTGATAGAAGGGAGTATTACGGTATGGCCAGATTTCGGGAGGTTGACACCAAAGTTTCAGTTCATTTACGGGAGGAAGCGGTTCTACAAAACTGGCAAAAGGAAGGTATTCCAAAACGGAGCGTCAGTGAGCGGGATGGTTCGCCCCGGTTTGTTTTTTACGAAGGGCCGCCGACAGCCAACGGTAAACCGGGCATTCATCATGTCCTGGCCCGCACGTTGAAAGATACCGTTTGCCGTTACAAGACAATGCAGGGGTTCCAGGTAAACCGGAAAGCCGGTTGGGACACTCATGGCTTACCGGTTGAGATCGAGGTTGAAAAAGCGCTGGGCCTTTCCTCCAAGCAGGGGATTGAGGCTTACGGCATTGAACCCTTCAACCAAAAATGCCGGGAGTCGGTTTTTACCTATGAAAGAGAATGGCGCCGGATGACGGAACGGATCGGCTACTGGCTGGATATGGACCATCCGTACATCACTCTGGATAATAACTATATCGAATCGGTCTGGTGGATCCTGAAACGGTATTTCGATGAGGGATTAATCTATGAAGGGCATAAGATTATGCCGTACTGCTCCCGTTGCGGAACTCCGCTGGCTTCACACGAGGTTTCGCTGGGCTATAAGGACGAAACCATTGATTCCATTTATGTTCGAATGAAAGCAAGTGGTAAACTGGGCGAATATTTCCTGGTTTGGACCACTACTCCCTGGACTTTGCCATCTAATATCGCCTTGGCCGTCAACCCTGTCTTCACTTATGTCCGGGCCCGGCGGCCGGATGACGAAGCTGTTTATATATTGGTCCGGGATAGGGTGGAAGCGGTTTTAGGTAAAAATGCCGAGGTGCTTGAGGAATTTAAAGGTGAAGCTTTGGCCGGACAGAGTTACGAACAGTTGATCCCATTGGTGAAAGTCAATGACAACAATGCGTTCCGGGTCTATGGGGCGGATTTTGTCTCCACCGAGGACGGGACCGGGATCGTTCCTATTGCCCCGGCTTTTGGCGAGGATGATTATCAGTTGGGACGAAAATACAACTTGCCGTTTTTGCAACCGGTGGATAAGGAAGGTAAATTTACCCCGGAGGTGGACTTATGGGCCGGCCGGTTTGTAAGGGAAGCGGATTTGGATATCACCCGTTATTTAAAAAAGGAAGGTAAACTCTTTAATAAAGAGCGGCTCATTCACTCCTACCCGTACTGTTGGCGTTGCGATACTCCATTGTTGTATTATGCCCGGAAATCCTGGTATATCGCCACCACTAAATACAAGGAACAAATGATTGCCGACAACCAAAAGATCAATTGGTTCCCGGAGCATGTGGGGAAAGGACGTTTCGGCAATTGGCTGGAGAATTTGATTGACTGGTCCCTTTCCCGGGATCGTTATTGGGGAACCCCTTTAAATATCTGGCGCTGCGAGTCTTGCGGCGGATTGGCCTCCATCGGCTCCCGGCGGGAGTTGGCCGAACAGGCGGTTGAAAAAGTCGATCCGGCTACCATCGAGCTCCACCGGCCCTATATTGACGAGATTCATTTAAAATGCAAATGCGGGGGCCGGATGAGCCGCACATCGGAAGTCATCGACTGCTGGTTTGATTCCGGTTCGATGCCTTATGCTCAATGGCACTACCCCTTTGAACACCAGGATGATTTTGATAAGCTGTTTCCGGCGGACTTTATCTGCGAAGGAATCGATCAGACCAGGGGTTGGTTTTATTCATTACTGGCGATTGGATCGTTTCTATTTAACCGGCCCACCTTTAAAAATGTATTGGTTAACGATCTGTTGCTGGATAAAAACGGCCAAAAGATGTCCAAATCGCGGGGTAATGCGGTTGATCCATGGACATTGCTTGATAAATACGGGGCCGACGCCACCCGGTGGTATTTGATGGCGGTTTCCCCGCCCTGGACTCCGACCCGTTTCGATGAAGACGGCTTGAAAGAGGTTTTTGCCAAGTTCTTCGGGACGCTGCAAAATGTATATTCATTCTTTACACTTTACGCCAATATTGATAATGCCGATCCGGCGATTTATGATATTCCGGTACCGCAGCGGGAAGAGATCGACCGGTGGATTCTCTCGCGGCTTAATACTTTGATCGGCCAAGTAAGGAACGATATGGAGGTTTTCGACTTGACTCGAACGGTTCGGGCAATTCAAACCTTTGTAATTGACGAGGTTTCCAACTGGTACGTCCGGCGCTGCCGGGAACGTTTCTGGGCTTCGGGAATGGAGCCTGATAAAAAGGCGGTTTACCGGACTCTCTGGGAGGTTATTATTGCCGTTGCCAAATTGGTAGCGCCTTTTGCGCCGTTTCTCGCCGATGAAATTTATCTTAATTTAATGCAAGGCGTGAAGGATGCCAAGGCTTCGGTACATCTGGAACTTTATCCCACCGCCGACTCAAGCCTTATCGATTCGAAATTGGAAGAGCATATGGGCCTGGTTATTAACCTGGTATCTCTGGGCAGGGCGGCCCGGAACAAGGTCCAAATCAAAGTCAGGCAGCCTTTGTCCGCTATCATGGTATCCCGGAAACACCAGCCGGTATTGGCGCCGGTGGAGGGATTAGTCAAAGAAGAATTGAATATCAAGCGATTGGAGTATATCGATAATCCGGACGAATATGTTTCATACACCATAAAGC
>JBJKPO010000145.1:0-8001 GCA_046706235.1 Bacillota bacterium
ACTTCCGAAAATTAAACTAAAAAAACTTATCCGACAGGTGTATATATGATGGCCGATTTCCCTCATGTTAAATATTCCAAGGGTGATACTATTTTTGAAAAAGGCGAGCCGGCAACCGTAGCTTACATTCTTACCCAGGGAAGCATCGAGATTTCCATCACTCAAAAAGAACATAAAATGGTATTAGCGGTTTTGAAACCAGGCGCGATCTTCGGGGAGATGGCCCTGATTCTCAGCGAACAAAAACGCACCGCCAGTGCCGTGGTTTTGGAAGACTGCGAAGTAATCGTCATCGATAAAAACACTTTTTATACGAATCTCATGGAGGGCTCGGTAGTAATCCGTACCTTAATCAGCGACCTAATTGACCGGCTTTATAAAACGACCTCAATGCTGGTGGAAGCCGATGATCTATCAATGAGTCTCGCCAAAATTTTGGGGTTAATGACGCAACATGAATTATTATTACTTGATTATAATAATACTGTAAAAACTTTTGCGGACAGTTTTCAGGTTAATCAATCGATTATTCAAGAGAAACTAGTGCAAATGGCCCGGGATAAATGGATTGAATTTACCACCATGCCCTCCGGCAACATTGGAATCAAAGTGAATCCAAGTATTGAAAAACTTATCGGTAACTAAAAGTGTTAATAGTGAATATCCGGCATCTCCCTTAGCCTCTTGGCGCTGGCTTCCGGAGTAATATCCCGTTGCGGTTCGGCCAGTAATTCATACCCCACCATAAATTTTTTAATGGTCGCGCCGCGCAGCAGTGGCGGATAAAACAACATATGCCAGGTAAACCCGGAATATTCCTTCCCATCACAGGGCGGTTGGTGCATTCCGGCGGAGTATGGGAAAGAGGTTTCAAATAAATTATCGTATTTGATGGTCAGGATTCGAACCGCATCGGCCAAAAACCGGAGATCGTCACCGGTAAACTCTGATAAGGAGCCGAGTTGCCGCCGGGGAATAATCATGGTCTCAAAAGGCCAAACCGCCCAAAACGGTACCACCACCACAAAGCCCTCATTGACATAAACCACTCGCTGGTTAAGTTGCAACTCTCTTTCTACATAGTCCAACAGCAGCGGCCTGTTATTTTTCCGCAAATATTCACTCTGGGTAGCGACCTTTGTTGAAATTTCCGCCGGAATGCTCCCGGTAGCCCAGATTTGGCCGTGGGGATGCGGATTACTGCATCCCATAATCTCGCCTTTATTTTCAAAAAACTGGACATAATTCACATCCGGATTTGAACTTAATTCCAAATACTCCCGTTGCCAGAGTTCAGCCACCGCCAATATTTCCGGCGGCGACATCAATGGCAGAGTCAGCCGGTGGGATGGAGTAAAAACGATCACTTTGCATATTCCGCGTACACTCTCGGTGGTAAAAAAGAAATCATCCTCGCGGCGGTGGGGAGTATCCGGCAATAAGGCCGCAAAATCGTTAACAAATGAAAAAGTACCGGTAAATTTAGGATTGCGGATACCGCCGGCGCGCTGATTACCGGGACAAAGGTAACAATTGGGATCATACTCCGGCTTATCATCCGGGGGACGTTTTTCAATGGCGCCCACCCAGGGGCGCTTGGTCCGGTGGGGTGAAATTAATACCCAATTCCCGGTTAAAGGGTTACGACGGCGGTGCGGATGTTCTTCCCGGTTAAAGTCCATCAATATCATCCTTTTTAGTTTGCTTCTGGTTATGCTTTCTCAATTCTCACCCTGCTTCCAGTCCCGTTAAAATTGGGAGGAGTAACTATTAAACGGCGGTTGATCCGGTTTCGTAATTCGGGAACATGGCTGATAATTCCAACCGTCAGATTTTCATGCCGCAATTTTTCCAGCGAGTCCATGACCACCTCGAGCAATCGCGGATCCAGCGCGCCGAATCCTTCATCGAGAAAGAAAAATTCCAAAGGGTTGATTCCCTTTAATTGAATTTGGCTCGATAAAGCCAGGGCCAGTGAAAGAGATACCAGAAATGTTTCTCCTCCGGAGAGGGATGATACCGGCCGGGCGATTCCCCCGTTGGTATTATCTTGAATAATAAAATCCTTGCCGGGAGCGTTCTGGTTATCAAGCCGTAAAGCATATCGATTATTGGTAAGCATCGCCAGGCGGCTCGAAGCGTCCTTTAAAATATAATGGAGATGTTCTTCGGCAATATAGGCGACCAGCGAATCTCCTTGTAGTAATTTGATCAATTCATCGGCTAGAGCTTTTTGATCATTTAATGATTCTAGTTGCGCCTGATACTCCGTGATTTTTTCATAACGAAGTTTGAAATCATCAAGGTTGTGAGCTATTTTAGCAACTTGTTCCACTAAAAAGTCTTTTCGTTGATTTATTTCAACTACCAATCGTTGAATTTGATCCCATTCTTCGGCGGTAACGCTTCTTCCGGCTGTCTTTTTTTGAATGGTTTCAATGGCCTGTCTGATCGTTTTCCCGAGATCTTCGTAATCGGTAATCTCCTTACGTAACAATTCCCGTTCTTTCTCATCCAGTAAAGCAGCTTCCACACCGGCTATATCAATAAATCCGCGTTCCCTTAGTTTCTTTTCCAGATTGATCCGGGCCATTTCAGCCGTTTCCTGATATAATCCCACCGTCTTTTGACGCGCGGACTTGGCAGTCATCGCGTTTTGTAAAGCCTCCAAACACGATTCCATTTGCTTTTTAACGGATTCCAACGTTTCATTTAGTCCGGCCAATCTTTGGTCGATTTCACCGATCATTTCCCGTGGTTGCCGGTCCCCGGCCGCTTCCCTGATCTTGACCCGTTTTAAATCGACCTCGTCCCGCAATGATTTTCCAGTAAATTCAATTTCTCCTAATTTTTGTTGAGCGGCTTCTTTTTTCAACTTCCATTCTTCAATCATTTTTACCGTTAATTTTAACTGATTGGTTAACTCGTCATACTTACCGCGCAACTCCTCGGTTTGCCGGTCGGAAGCCAAAACCCGGTTGCATTCGGTTTGAAAATCATCGATATTCATTTCCGCTTTGATTGCGTTATAACCGGTTTCTTTTTCTCCCAGTAATAACTTCATTGTCCCAAGTTTGTCCTGCTGTTTCACAATATTGCCTTCCACAATAACCAAACGGCCTTGTTTCTCTTTTACGGCCGCGTCCGCTTCGGACTGCTTGTCTTTTAACTCCTCCAGCTGCTGTTGTATTTCGCGATTGCGGTTTTCCCATTGATTCATCGCCAGTTGCAAGTCGGTCAGCTTCTGTTTCTCGTCATGAGCGAACCGGGTCAATTCATCCGGAGTATAATCCCTAATCTCCTCCGGCAATAAAGCTTTTATGCCCTCAATCAGTTTATTTTTCTCATCGATCCGGTCTTGGATTTTTGAAAACCGGTCTTGTCTTTGTTCCATAATGGTTCGATACTTTGACAATTCCTGATTCAAATTATCAAGTTCGTTCTTTTGTTCCAAAACCTTATCTTCGGTTTCCGCCAGTTCCGCCTTTTGAGAATCAATGACTCCGGCATCCATACTTTCAGCCGGGTACGGATGGTTGGACGAACCGCAAACCGGACAAGGTTCTCCGTCGATCAAGCGATGCACCAGCCGGTAAGCAAGATTACTCTGCTGTAAACGTTCGATTCCGGTCCGCAAACGTTTGACATTCTCCTCAAGAGATAGAAGAGCGTTTTTAGCGGTAGCAGTTTTTTCTTGATAATTCCTAAAATCAGACTCCGTAATATGCAAATCATTTTGACATTGAATTAATTCGGCCGTATCTTTTTCAATTTCCGCTGAAAGTAACGAAATCGAATTGATATGCTTTTCCAACTGCGTCAGTTCATCGTTTTTGGTTTGATAATAATTGATATCGCCCGGTTTATCCTTGGATAATTGTTCAATTTGGCCTTTTAATTGCAGCAGGTTTTCACCCAATCCCTGAAAATCGTCCTCCAACTGTTTCAATTGCGTTTCAAGGTTCATTTTTTCCTGATACTCAGCGTCAATCTGCCGGGTTATTTTCTCAAATTCCGCTTGAGTATTCCGGTAATCCCGTTCCAAAACGGCTCCCCGGACTACCTGTTCCTTATATTCCGAGGATACGGTCAGATTGGTGATTTGAGCGTTAATTTCGTTTAACTCCCGTTCGATCCGGTCCTTTTCGACTAACCCGTTGTTGAGATCTTCTTCCAATATCTGCCTGGAATCAAAAGCTTCCTTGTATACGGAGCGCAACTCCTCCAGAGCTTGTTCTTTTTGAATCTGTTCCTGTTCCAATTCAACCAGCGCTTGCAGTCTGGTTTTTTGTTCAATCAGTTGTGGTTGTTCCTCCCGGAATTCCTTTTCGGCTTGTTGTAGCTGTTCTTTTAACAAACGATGATTTTGGTCGACGGTTTCATAAGCTTGTAAGGAATCTTTTAAAACTTGCTGCGCTTGATTCAGGTTGGAAGCCGCCTTATTGAAACTCTCCAGGTAAGGCCGGATCATTTCGGCGCTTTCAGCGGCAGCCAGAATCGTTTTTTGAGCGGTGATACTCGATTGATTTCCGGCGTGTCGCGCTTCCTCCTCTTTTAGTTGTGTCAACTCGGTTTGAAGCTCCCAAACGTATTTGGTTTGTTCGAAGGTAGCCGCTGTTTGCTCGAATTGCGATATTGTTTCCCTTTTTTCCAATTCCAATTGTTCCAAATCCCGGGTCAGCTTGTCGATAACTTCAGGGTTGATCTCACCTTGTTCCTGAATGGCCCGTTCGATTAAAGCCGATTCCTGTAATAACTTGGTCCGTTTAAGTTTCACCTTCTCAATTAGCTTGGCGCCGAATTCCGATAAGGCGAAGATTCGCTCCAGCATCCGGACCCGTTCGGCGTCCCCCATTTTTAAAAATTTGGCGAATTCCCCTTGGGGCAGTACCACCGACCGTGTAAAATCGTTCATTGACAACCCGATAATATCGGTTACCTTTTTGTTGACCTCATCAGCCCCTTCGGTAATTATCGTTTCCAGTGATTGATCTACCTGAATCAACCGGCAGATACCGGACCGGACCGAGTCTCGTTCCGATTTATTCCTTTTAAAACCGCGTTCCACCCGGTAAGTCATACGATTGGAGGCAATGCCGATGGCGAAAGTAAAAGCCACCTCAAGCATCTCTTTTTGGCTGTTAAGGATCCCGGTAGTCCCGCGGGGCGCTCGTTCTACATTACCATATAACGCCAAGGTCATGGCATCCAAAATCGAGGATTTTCCACTACCGGTGGGCCCAAAAATACCAAAAAGCCCCGTATCGCATAAATCCTCAAAATCAATCTCTTGCTTATCGGTAAAACTATGAAGACCGGTTATGGTTAGTTTTAATGGTTTCAACCCTTACCTCCGTACCAGACGCGCTTATATACATTCGTTTGTAAAAATAATTATCCCGGATATAATTATCACGACTGCCCGGAATCATCTTCATCCGTCGCCGCGATTTCCAGAAAGAACCGGATTAAATCCTCCCTGGGAAGGACTCCGACCTTTGCTTTGTAAAAATCTTGAAATAGATCCTGCAATGGTTTATCACGCCGGTTTTCTTCGATAACAGCGCATGATTCATCCGTTCTAAGGACCGGCCAGATATTTACGATATTTTCCCGCAGATTACGGAGTGTCCGAATTTGGTCCTGAGTTAACGGATGATCCACATGAATTTCGATATCGAGCCATGCTTCCCTGTCCCTGTCTTGTTTACACCAATCGATGGCTTCTTCGATCCCGTTTTGAGCCACCCAACGGACCAAAGGCTTACCGCTTTGTAATGGAACACGTTCAATTTGGGCGGGTTCCCCAGGCTGCACCTGAACTAAATAAACCGCTTTACGGGATTCGGATTCACTGAAACTGAATTGCAGCAGTGAACCTGAATAATAACCCCGCGCCGCCACCTTTTGTGATTTGTGCAAATGTCCCAAAGCAATATATTGCGCTTTTTCAGGCAGCATATCCGGACTTACCACCGGGGCTCCGCCCAATTGAATCGGCCGTTCGGAATCGGAAGACTCCCCTCCTAGTATAAATAGGTGACTCATGGCTAGATTTACAGTATCCTCACGAAAATGAACGGAAAGATCATTGAAAATCTCGCCAACCCTATCGGCATAAGCTCGTCCCATTTCAGCTTCTTGTAAACCGGGGCTTAACAATTCCTTTAAACGCGCTTCCGACGGGTAAGGCAGGGTAATTATCACCGCATGTTCGGATACTCCGTCAATAGCCAGTTCCAACCAACCGGCCCCCGATTGGATTACTTTTACTTCGAGTCCGGCAGACTCCATGATACCGGCCTCATCGTTCGGCATTCCAAGCAGGACGATGCCGTTACGATCCGCTAGAGCCTTAGCCGCGCATAAGCGTTCCGGATTGTCGTGATTACCGGCGATAATGATTAGTCCCCGTTTGCCACCATTTGAAAGACGTTCGATGGCATCGTAAAAAAGTTCCTCCGCCGCCGCCGATGGGACCGCCGTATCAAAAATATCGCCGCAGATCAAAACTAAATGAATATTCCGTTCATCCGCTACCCGGCAGATTTCATCAAGCGCCTCCCGTTGCTCCGGCAGCCGGTCGCGGTTATCGAGATATCTGCCCAGATGCCAATCGGATGTATGTAGGATGTTCATAATCGCTCCTTTTATATCAAAACGGTCATTAAAATTTCAGAATGTTAATATACTGATTAAATATTCGTTTTCCGGAATAATACTCCTGCCGGATTTTCATTATCATTCGGTAACATTATTTATCATAGGCTGTAACTGTAATAGTTTTAATCCTACCCGGGGCATAGCCGGACCAAAGAAACAAAACTCTTGATATCATTCAACCATGGAGGGCACGAAGAAAATAAACAAAATAAAAAATTAGGATACACTTATAATTTGTAGTATAATAACAATGACTATATCATCAACATAGGAAATCATGGATCGAAAAGATTTATATCAAACAGCTTATACCATTTTGAATAAATCCACTCCGTTGCGCACCGATTGCGGCCGGCTTTGCAATCAAGCATGCTGTGATAGTCACCCGAATGCAACCGAGGAAGATACTTTGGGTATGTATCTCTTCCCCGGCGAGGAGGTTATTTTACGGCAAGTTTCTTTTTTGAAGATTGAGCCGGTCCGTTTCACGCTGAATAATCGCCGCGAAATACTTTTAGCGACTTGCCAAGGCGAATGCGAGCGTAACTACCGCCCTCTAGCCTGCCGTATTTTTCCGTTGACCCCTTATCTAACAAACAAAGATATTCTGATTACTCAAATAGATCCGCGGGCCGCCCCCATTTGTCCGTTGGCAAATCATTTGGACCGAACCCAATTAAATCAGGATTTTATAAAAAATGTGCGTAAAGTGGGACGGCTCCTCATCACTGAGCCGGACATCAAACAATTCATTTTTGCGTATTCCAGGCTTATCATTGATGAATACTGGAAACTGGCCGGTTTATCCCCCCAAAGGTCACGGCGGTTTTTTAAAAGCGGTGTGAAAAACCCTAATTCAAAGCAGAACACAACGCTTTTTTAAACTTTATCGGCACCAGTAAAGTTGCGGATCAAATCAAAAAACAACATCCAAAGCCGCACCGGTTACGTTGCGTGCTCGGACTGGATGCAAAAAATCCGGCAATTATTTTGCCGGACGCCAATCTGGATCTGGCGGTCCAAGAGTGTCCATTGAGAACCATCAGCTTTAACGGCCAACGTTGTATCTGCCATTAAAATCCTATTTGTACATCAAATCAGATTCTCTATCAACATATTTTATATTGACAACTACATATAAGATAAATCCTGAATGTTATTTAGCTTGTTTCATGAATACTGCCCGTGATTCGGGATTAAGTTTGATTATCTCGTTTTCAATGGAATCAAGCCGATTGTTAATCTTTGTCAGGCAAGGTTTCACAACATCCATATCTTCAACCAAGCTTTTTAAAGTAGGTTTTACAACATTCATATCTTCAACTAAACTTTTTAAAG
>JBJKPO010000146.1:0-8173 GCA_046706235.1 Bacillota bacterium
ATCCCAGGGGGTTAAGTGGAAGAAGGATTCATCGTTTCGCTAAAATTGTAGCGGTGGCCGATGATTTTGACATGATGGTTTATCGCGGGCATTATAAGGGCTTGCCTCCGTTTAAAGCAATTCAGGAACTTAAAGCAATGGCGCCCGCCAAGTACGATCGGGCGGTAATCGATAGTTTTGTAAAAATCATGGCCCCCTATCCGGTGGGCAGCGTATTGGTTTTAAACAACGGCGAAACCGTGGTGGTGGAATTTGTATCGCGTTACGAATGCCGGGTAAAGGTGATTGAGGGGGGAGAGACGGGGAAGACGTATAATCTCTATCAAATGCCGAAGTCGATGGTGGCGAAGTATTTGGGGTAGGGAAAAAAGCAGATCCCTCGCCCTTGCGCGGCATGTATTGCGCATATGCCGAAGGGTAACCACCATCCGTTGCAGTCTAAATCCAAATAATATCCGGCTGATCTAAACAAGGGTAGGGCTAAAGTCGAGGTGAAGGTGAATTAGCAATTTGCTATATTGGTCCTGGTTGGTAAAGATTTTAGTTGATTTACGATGTTTTCACTGCCATTTTCCCATCGTAACGGATTATATCGAATATATCGTTTGATCTTATCAAATGTGGTTAAATCCCGAATGATATGATCATAATAGGATTTTTGCCATCGGAATGGTGATTGATTGGACGATAAATTATAGGCACGGGTGACTGCGGCCTTATATTGTTGAATGATTTTAGGAATTAACATTTTGGTGCGATCGGTTGTTCGCAAATGTAGAACGCATATATGCGTTCCCTACATTTGCTCCTTTTTTATCTTTTCATATCTAAATAATGGATAGCAACAATATACCATAATAACTGTGTTAAGAGTTGGTAATAGTAAAATTAACGCATAATCTATGGTTGATCGGTATCAGTTTAATTATTTATTGGCTTATTGTATTATTGGTTGGTTTCGCAGTTGAGGTCATAGACATACTAAAAAGCATCTGGGCTAAAGTGTGTGCAGAATGGCTTAATCGTAAACTTCTTGAATTGTTTTCACGGTATCGTAAAAAATATTTAAAACAATTGTATTACCAGTTTCGCGATTTCGATGTTAGGGGCATGTCCATCCAAGGACCATTTACACTGGAAATTGATATATTGATCTAATCAAATTAGAAAAACGAATCAATGGTGGACTACCTGCTTTTGAGGGGATCCGGATTGTGAAAGAGGCGGCGGAGGAGTAGGAAAGCCTAAAAAAACCTCTTGCTCCCTGGGAATGGGAATAACCTTTGAATATCGGGTCTAAAAATAATATTTAGTTTGTCGTAGTTGAAATGACTTTTTTCAATATTTGTTAACGATGACTAAAAATGTTATAATAATGATGCCTATAGGAATAGGAGGTAAAACAAACATGAACGTTGATGAGTCCAAATTTAACATTAGTATAAAACCTGAATTTGTAGACTTGCTGATCAACTCAAAGGTTGATAAGTCCATTGATGATAAAGTGAATCTGTCGATTGCAATCTTTTTATTTACTGAAAAAACGGTATCACTCGCCAGAGCAGCGGAATTAGCGGGTAAGAGCTTGGGAGATTTTATTGATATTTTAATAGAGCATAATATTCCTTGGGCTGAATATACCGAAGAGCATAAAAGTCAAGATGATGCTACTATTAAATACATTTTAGAGGAAGAAAGCAAAAAATGAACAGGGTAATGTGTAATGCCAGCCCTATTATTGGATTATCGATATAAATACCGGATATCAGAAAAACTATATTTTGAGACTTTGAAGGGAGCAGGAGAACTTTAGTTCCCTTTAAGAAATAGGATCCTCATTCATCACTTCTTCCAGAACCGCGCCTAATTCCTCAATCAGAAAAGGCTTGCGAATCGCTCCACGAAATCCGTATTCTTCCGGGTTTATCAAAACGGGATCCTCGGAGTATCCACTGGAGGCGATTCCTTTTACTTGGGGGTTTATTTCCAGCAATTTCGCGATGGTCTCCCGGCCGCCCATCCCTCCAGGCACGGTAAGGTCAAGAATGACCAAGTCGAATCCGAGGCCGGAACCGGTAGAGTTTATGTATTTTTGGACCGCTTCTTCGCCGTTAGCGGCAATCTCCACGGTATTATTCATATTTTCCAGGATTTCCTTGAACAGTTCCAACAGAAACACTTCATCATCCATTAGCAATATTTTCCATCCGCCCGTTGATTTGCCGGTGGGTGTTTTTATATCGTCCATGGCGACGGATTCGTTGGATGCGGGCAAATAAATATTAAATACCGTGCCGGAGCCGGGAGTTGAATCTACATTGATATATCCGCCGTGATTCTTGATAATTGAATGGCTGATAGTCAGCCCCAGCCCCACTCCGTTTGGTTTAGTGGTAAAGAAAGGATCGAATATTTTCGGTAAGTCGGCCTCCGGGATGCCGGTACCGTGGTCTTTAATTGATATTTTGAGATATCGATTATCTTGCAATGGGTAAATCTCTGTTGTATTTAAAGCTGTATGTAAATAGGAATTATCGACTTCAATCTCAATTAACCCGCGATCGTGCATTACTTGCCGGGCATTAATGATAATATTGCTCAATACTTGAGTTATTTGAGTTTGATCGATTTCCACCAGCCATAAATTTTTCATAAAATTATATTTACAGATAATGTTGGAACCACTAAGCGCGAAAATAGTGGTTTCCCTAATAAGTTTTTTAATTGAAGTAACTTGCTTGGCCGGTTGATTTCCTTTGGTAAAAGTCAGTAACTGCTGGGTCAGATTTTTGGCGCGGTGAAACGAAAATAAAGCGTTTTCAAGGTAAGTATGTATTTTTTGATCAGGGGTGGTCAAATTTTTGGCTAATTCGATATATCCGAAAATCCCACCCAGCAGGTTATTGAAATCATGGGCGATACCGCCCGCGAGAATGCCTAGCGATTCAATTTTTTGAGCCCGCCGTAATTCTTCTTGCGCTTTTTTATTATCAGTAATATCACGGGCAATACAAACCAGTCCATATACCGTATTATCACTATCGGTCATCATCGAGCTTGAAAACAACACCGGAATGATTTTACCGTCCTTGGAACGGAAATTGATTTCCAGGTTGCTGACGGGAGCTTCATGAATCAGATTGGTCAATTTCATCACTTGAGCCGGAGGATAGGCTAAAATTAATTGAATTGGCTGATTAATAATTTCCCTATCCTGATATCCTAATAAATTCAAGGTAGCAGAGTTGGTGAATTCGATATGATTGTGAAGATCCAATAATAATAATGAGTCCGACATTGTGGCAATGATATTTTTAACCGCGTGATAAGGGGTTAAAGCCAGGAAACTATATTTACTCATTGCATAAAAAAGACCACTGGCCCAGATCAGGAAAAATACATTTCCTAAGTAAGGAATCCATTTAAGACCATTTGCTAAAAATAGCAGAATTAATATACCCAACAAGCAAAAAGTGACGGCAATAATTCCGGTAAAGAGAATGAAAGTGGTTTGTTTTTTTTGTTGAAGGTTTTTGATTTTATTGCGATATTTGATCGCTAAATAATACGCAATACCCATGAAGGCAAATGTATAAGTATAATAAAGATGCGTCCACGCGGTATTTTGTAGTTTTAATTGCCATCCAATATCTTTGGATAAACTTTGGATCGCCAATATGGAATGATTCGTCCATTGCGTTATTATTAATAACAATGGGATGATAAAAAAGAATAAGTAAAAGGTTTTGGTTTTTAATATTTTTTCCTTCTCAATCAAAGCCAAAGTGAACCAGAGGAAGAAACCGCCGAAACTTATTCCGCCCACCGCGCTGATGTTCAGGAAAAATTTAGCGGTTTCAATAGTAGTGTATGGATTTAGGACAAAGACCCACCCTAAATTCCATAATATAATACAAATAAAAAGCGCGACACCGGTATTATTTTTGAGCGACCTTGGATTGCGGATTAAAATAAAACCGGTCATATATAAATAGGTAATCAAACAGAAGAAGTTTAAATATGATAAAAAGATCATCATCCGGTTAATCCCCGCTTATATGTAAAAATTTTTTTATGATAAGTAAACTCCTACTCGTGAATGGGTAGGAGTTTACTTAAACAAACGGTTAGTTGATATTAAAATAGTCAAAGTCGACATTCAGCGCGGTGGCTGTTTGGGTCCCGTTAGTGGCAAATACTCCGGCTTTGATCGGATTTAAAGAAACCGATTGGACCGTTCCTACCTGGATATAGGTTGCGCCGTCGGCGGAGAAATAGGACGTATAATTGGTTCCGTTCTTGGTAATCTTCAGGTAGATGGTGGTATTGGAAATATTATCAGGGGAGCTTTGATCGGAATATGTTCCTCCGATTTCTTTCCCAAATTGAAACACGTTTCCACTACCACTTCCAAGGTAAATTCGGCATAACTTGACATAATTGTTATCATCCTGAAAAACCATTAACCCGGCCTGTTGGTAAGTCTGATATGGTTTGGCGGAGAAGGTTGCTTTAGTGGTAATGGTCCAGTTGCCCGAGATATTTTGTAGTAAAATATTTTTCAAGTTAGCGTTAGTTTGATAAATATCCCCGGTCTGGGTGATGATCCGCATGTAACCCGGCGCGGCCGTCAGGCTCCACTTGGTGTTATCTTCCCGGACCCAACTCCATTGGGATCCCAGAGTACCGGAGCTAAAGCTGTCACTACCGGAGGCTGGCGTCGGAGTCGGTGCCGCGGTGGGACCGGGCGTTGGAGTTGGAGTGGCGGTCGGCCGTGGTGTTGGGGTCAGAGTTGGGCCGGTCTGGCCATAAATCTCGAATTCATACAGGGAGTATCCATACGGGGTTCCTCTTTGAGTGCCGTAGATCCGTACATATCGGCCACCGGCGGCGGTAAAAGTTATATCGTCAATTCCGCCATCTCCGGCGGTGGTTGAGTATACGTCCGTCCAGTTGACGGCGTTACTGGACAATTGAATCTTGTAAGATTTTCCGTAGGCTGCTTCCCAGTTCAGTTTGACCCGATTAACAGTATAGCTTTGATCGAGGTCGACATAAATCCACTGGGGATCGGCGAAGGCGCTTGACCACCGGGTGGAGGTGTTTCCATCCACGGCGTAGTATGCTTCTAGGCCGGACGCTTCAACGGAAGAAACAGTGGCGGGCTTATTCAACGCTAGATTGGAATTAGAAGCGGGGGTCGGGGTTGGACCCGGGGTAGGGGCCGGTGTCTGAGTGGGAGAATTCGGGTTGACGTCATAGGCTTGCTTGGCAGCCCAAATGGCATTAGCCCGCATATAGTAATAGGCCCTGGCGGAACCAACTCCGGTACGCCAGGCTTCCGGCGTCCGGTACCAAAACTGGTTGGTATTCCAGATTGTGTTATAGAGGCTATAACCAATATCGGAAGCTTGACTGAAGAGGCTTTGATGAATCATGCCGGCCACTACGCCCCATGAGGTGCCGACCCAGCATTCCTGGGCCTGGGAAGTACCGGTGTCAATAGTACCGTTTGCTTTCATCACGTTGACTACTCCATGAGCGCCATTGTCAAACTTCTTAAAATTATAGTCGTAAATTTTCTGAAAAGCATTGTTGGCATTGGTGTCGGAGATAATACCCGGCAATCCGCAGGCTTTGGCGTACCACTGACCGCAGAGTTGGTCGCTCATGATTCGCGTGGTATCACTGCTGCCGGTGTCAATTTTATAATACGAACCCGTCCAAAGCTTGGAATTAAAATTGGATTGGGCCAAGTTAAACCAGGACTGATAAGTATTGGCCTTGGTGGTGTCACCCATGGCGGTGGCGATTTCTTTAGCCGCCTCGCAAGCGGCGAGGAAGAGGCTTCCGCAATAGGAGGTGTTACCGGTAAGATTCAGGTCGTCATAAGTCTGATCGATCCCGTTTGAGTTCGGCAGGCCGTCGCCATCGGAATCCTGGCTTTTCACTTTATCCATCGCCTTTTGGATCGGGGTCCAACAGTAACTGAGGAAGGTCGAATCGGTTTTTCCGGTAAGCGCCCAGTCGCGGTAAACCATCAGGACCAGCTTGGAGTTAAGGTCCTTCCAGTTGGTGGAATCGCGGTAAGTATAAGCGTTCCACCTGGTAAAAATATCCCCGGGGCCTCCGAAATCATGGGCGCAAGTGGTTAAGCCAGCCGGGCGGTCGCTTCTGATGTTATAAACACTATCGCAAAACTGTTTGACGCATTGCTTGTCAATGTCCGGCCACAATAGCACGAGTGGCCAGGAACCGTAAAACCGGACGTCCGAAGTTCCGTAAAAAGCATAATCGTAACATTCCAAATGACTGAACATATCTTCATCGGCATTATCGGCTTGTCCCGAGGCAGCACCCGCTTCCCAATAGGTCCCACCGGTGAAGTAATAGTATAATTCATTAAACATCATTGTTTTCAACCAGTTGGGGTATTTGCCATTGACTAAAATATCATTTTGCCAGGTATCAATGGAGTTTTCCCAGTCAGTATAGTTATTGAGGGCTTCGTTGGCGATATTAAAAGAATTTAATCCTGATCGGCCGAAATAACGGGTGTATTCCCGGTACCATTTATTTGCGCTTCCGGCCTGGGTGATCGGAATATCCCAGGCCAGGACCACGGGAACCGAAATGGTTTGCCCCGCGCCCACGGTTGCTTTAAAGGCGATACCGCCGATGGTGTTGGACCCGACGGTATTGTTTAAAAGGCCGTCGGCGGAAAAGTCCGTTTCCAGATTGTTGACCGCGGAAGAAGAGGCGTAAGATACGGTGGCGCCGGTAACCTGTTTGGCGGCGAGGGTGAACTCGCCTTCCGTTTCCGAAGTAGCGTTACCCGTTCCGGTTCGCAATAATTTCAAGCCGATATTATTTCCGGAAGTGGCCGAAGTCGCCGAACTGCCGGTAAAATTGTTTTTCCAGGTCAACATCACCGCTACATCACAGTCAGAAGTGGTTGGATTGGTAATTTCCCACTTGTAGATCCCCGCCGGATAACTGGTCCGCTGGTAATCACCCGGGATAATCGGACTGAACTGAGTTACTTTTACTTTGCAGATAAAAAGAGAACCGTAATAGTCAACCCAGGATTTAGGAAACAGCGAATAATAAGTGGCTTGTCCCGAACCAAGGGTGGCGGCGTTTAATTTTTTACAGGTTACACTTTGTCCGGACGGTTTCTGATACATATAGAAACTACAGTTGCTGTCAGTAGTCATATCATTGCTGCCGATATTTAACCGTCCTTTATAAAAATTTCCATCAAACCGCCAGGTGATTGTCCCGGCGCCAAATCCGCCGATCGAAGCCCCGTCTTGGTAACCTCCGGCGTTGATATCCCTGCCCCAGGCCGGTGTTGGGATGGTGGTTGCTCCAAAGGCGACATTCAAAATGATTCCAAAGAGTAGCACCACCATGATAAATGCTATAAATAAAGACCTTTGATTTCTTTTAATCATTAAAGAGTCCCTCCGTATTCTAAAAAAGGCAGGAGAATACCCCTGCCTTTCCTTAATTATTATTGATAATTAAAGTAATCGAAGTCGGCATTAATATCCACCGGGCTCGCTCCGCCGCTGGCGGCGAAGAGACCGGCTTTGGGGCCGGAAAAGGAAATATCGGTCAGGGTACTGCCGATCTGGGTCCAGGAAGAACCATCGCCGCTGAAATATCCGGAATAGCTGGTCCCGGATTTAACTATTTTCAGGTAGATAGTGCCGCCTAGAGTATCCGCCACCGTAGTTTCAGTGGTCGTGCCGTTGATCTCCTTTTTAAAGGTAAACTTGTTGCCGTTATTGTAAATCCGGTTGATCATGACATTATTGTCGTCGTTCAAATACACCACAATGCCGGCCTGATGCCAATTGGCGATGGGACTGAAGGTGAGCTTGGTTGCCACCGTAAAATTCGAAGTAGGGGGAGTTTGAAGGAGGATGTTTTTCATGTTGTTGCTTCCACCGTAAGTATCCCCATTTTGAGTGATAATTCTCATGTAACCGGGATTGGCTGTCAGGCTCCACTTGGTGTTATCTTCTCTGATCCAACTCCACCCGACTCCCAGCGTGCTTGAGTTAAAACTATCACTACCCGAAGCCGGTGTCGGAGTAGGAGTAGGCGTGGTGGCCGGAGTTGGTGTAGAAGTCGGGACTGGAGACGGCGTCGGAGTTGCCGTGCT
>JBJKPO010000147.1:0-3663 GCA_046706235.1 Bacillota bacterium
GGATTATCGACGGCTCTCAATAAGCCCGCCCGTTCATTAAACGAACTCATTAAAATTGTGTGGAAATCATTGATATTTTGATAATCATAACGATAATTCCGGTAATGACTAATATCAAAGGCCCTTACCCCCACGTTTAACAAGCTATAAGGCGGCGGTTTCGCGCTGCTGTAATATTTGGATTCGCAGCGCATCGAAAAAAAAGGTAACCACCCGTTTATTGCCGTTTCCTCAACCAATGACGTTATATTACTCAATACTTGGCCGGAAACTTGCCGATACCTTGCAAAGTATTCGAATTCCCCGTGATCAAGATAGATACCCTCCGGTATCGGAAGATTATTAACGCTTAGTTGAAGAACTCCCCGGACTTTGTTAGTCAAGTTGTTTTCAGGCAAATCCATTAATTGATTGAGTTTACATACCGGCATTTCGATCACCTGAATTGGTTAATTTATACTTGTGTTTAAATACCGGGGTAGGGCATGAACATGTATCAAAAGGACAAATAGTAATTCGATTTGAAAATTCAAACGTACCGCTCAACATATTCCCAAGATACATCGATTTCTCATCCGACAGGTACGCATCCCAGCACACCCAGACATCCAGGTTCGGCAATAATGCAAAGTATGAATCACCGGCCCTGCAAGGATTTCCTTGGTGTTTGACAAGCCTGTTTTCGGGGCCAAGAATTTCCTCGATCAGCCGGTATTCTTCCTTGGTATATTCCAGATACTTGCCTCTTTTGTCTACCAGTAAGTCGGTATAAAAAATATTCCCCTCATCTTCAAAACGCTTCTTAATTTCACCCAGGCGCTTAATTGTATCCGGGCCGCGTGTAATAACGTTATGTACCTGTATTTTCGAATATGGCGGCAATTTCGACCGTATTTCCCGGCATTTTCCCAAAAAATCAAACGGATCGGCATATTCCAGATGCAATGAAGCGCCGAAAGTGTAAAACTTCCCTGCGGTTGCCTGTAAAAATTCAAGGTATTCCCCGGTAGGAGCCGACAAATTAGTACAAATACTGATCCAATGGCCATAACCTGTTAAAGATTTCGCTAATATCTTAGCTTTTTCCGTATCGGCAAATATTTCTCCCCCGGCTATTTTGATTTCAAATTTCTCCGGTAAACTTTCATTAACACAGTTGATAACCAAATCAAGATCTTCGGGGTAATTATCCGAATAAGACGGCTGTAAACAATATGAACAGCGATAATTACATTCCTCGGTTACTTTCCAGGAGATACTCCGCCATGGCAATTCATTCGGTGGCATAATTCCGGCTCCTTATACGCTGAATAGATATCATCCGGTGTTAAGATACTTTCTTAAGGCTTCTTTCATGGTATCACAAGTTACTGCAATTGCTTCCTCAGTAATAAATTCATTGGTGCGAAAGTATAGATAACGGTATTCCTTGTCTTTCCACGTTGGGTAATCCTCCCCATCCATGCTTATCAGGTCTTTTCTCCCAATTCTCCGGTAATATTCGTTTACGAATTTGACAGTATAGGGAGGCGTTGGGATAGTAGGCTGCAATGTAAATATTTTTTGGGCGCTTAACTTCACTTGCAGATAATCAGTGATTTCCTGGTATAAACTTTTGCAGTTGCCGGTATTAATTTCCAAAATTACCCGGTGATAAATATTGACCGGCTTTTTGGCGTCAAAATGATTGCATCCGATGAATTTCCCGTAATCAGACAACATCCGGATATATAACTTTGCTTTTTTGAGTTTCTGTTGCAATAACATGTCAAAATTCGCCAATTGCCGGTCGAGGACTTGAATATCCGCGCAGCTTAATGTTGAATTGAATCCAAATACTTCATAATCGGAATATCCGGCGGCTCCCGACCTGCAAGTATAACAAATTCTTTCGTAAAGGCTCTCATCATTGACATTAACCAGGCCGCCGATACCTACCGGCAGCGGTTTATTCATCCCAAAAGAAAAGATTGACAGGTCGCCTTGGTTGCCTGTATCAACTCCGTTGACGGAGGCCCCGATTGCCTGGGCGCAATCTTCAATGATGAATATTTTCCGTCCGGCATTGGATGCAAACCCGGTTAACCGGTTCAAATCACACCCCAATCCAAACGGATGAAAAAAAATAATTGCTTTTGTTTTCGAATTGACCCGCTTTACGGCATCCGTCCGGGAAAGGGCCAGGTTTTCATCCACATCGGCCAGTACCGGCGTCGCGCCTGTTAAAATCACCGCGTTTACCGCCGATTGGCAGATGGATACCGGTAAAATCACCTCATCACTTTGTTTAATTCCCAGGGCAATCAGTGAATATATAATACTTTCCGTTCCGCCGCGCGTAATAACCGGCCCGCGAAATCCAAACCGTTCGGCAAACTTATTCTCGACAAATTGGGTATACTCCCGTACTTTTAATTGATCGTCCGTAAATATTTCAGTCATGTTATTTTCAATAACAACCTCATCATTAAAATCTTTTTCATTACTTATCCTTCAAGTTAATGGGCTTAACACATAAAATATTAAAATATTCTTGAACAGTCGCCATAAAATGTTCGTTGCTACCCGGTTCGTATCTTTCATCATTACATAAATGTCTTGGGTCTTCCCATACTTCCTCGATTACCAAACCAAGCCCGGTTAATCCGCCGAAAATCTCAAACAATAAATGCCGGAATTCCCCGGTAATTTCACCTTCGATCATATTCTCGATACCGTCTTTGGTTTGTAAAATGGGTCCGCTACGATATGGTTCCGCAATTCGATATCCGGTGCCGTCCCACCCGTTATTAGGCCCTTCAAAAGAAGCGGGATATGTTGCCGGGTTAATATGAGAAACCATATAGTAACCACCAGGGATTAAAATTCTGAATACTTCTTCATATACTTTGGCAATATCCGGAACAAAACAAATGGATATCGGTTGATAAACCAAATCAAAATAATTACCGTCAAACATGCTCAAGTCCCTCATGTCGCCCTGAACGGTTTTGACTTCATACCCATAATGCCGGGCGGCTTTCTCATCATTAATCAGTTGGTCTTTTGACAAATCCAAGACCGTTATTTCCTTTGCATTTAACAAACCAAAGAGCACCGATTGTTGGCCACCGCCGGAGGCCAAACATAGAACTTTTTTTTCGGATAGATTACCGAACATCTTTTGCCGGATTTTGATTAGACGCTCAGGCAGCTTCGCCTTATTATATGGTCCATGAAAACCGACAATATTTCCATTGAGATAATCGATGATATCCTCAGGTTTTAGATTTAGCCACGGCAGCGTATAAAGATCCCCTTTTTCAACAAATTCTTGCCATTTCTCCTCGTTAATTTTGGTTAATTCTTTATTATTCATATCAATCCCTCGCTTGGCAATTTTTTATATTTTATTCCCTTCGGTATCTGGGCAACCAGAATTGTTTGCGAAGTAATTCCGTAACCTTGGTACCGAGTCCATGATTTAAACAAAGCTTATTAATATCATTTTCCAGGTTGTCCGGAATTTTACCAAACAAATCGTCAATCCACCGGTTACAAAAAATTATGATCTCTTCTTTCGGAACGTTATTTTCGTATTCAATCATTAATTCCTCGAAAAAATCAAAAAAATGCCTATCGAGGGCCTTTCTTATTTTGCATAATTCGGGTAATTCGGCGATG
>JBJKPO010000148.1:0-4836 GCA_046706235.1 Bacillota bacterium
ATAATAATATAGCCCAGTTTAACCCGGAATATACAGTCAATCAGCATGTCCCATTCGGGTTGTTGATAGTTAGGGAGCGCTTTAAGCACCGGTTTCTGGCGGAATTGGTAATTACTCCGTAAATAACCGGTAAGGCCGTAAATGATGCCGGATACGATGCTATGAATTATCGCTGTTTGGGCGGCATCCCCGGTCCCGAAACGAGTAATCCAGATAAATCGATCGAACCATCCCATTTTTTCCAAATCTTCGATAACCAATAACCAACGTTGGTATTTAGCCGGCAAAAAATAAGTAAGCAAAGTCACTCCCAAACCGTAATTCCGGTAACGCCACCAAAATTCCCACATACGTGAATTAGTTTGGAAATCTTTTTTATTTGTATTTGAATTTGTTTCTTTAATATTTTTACGCTGAAAAAAAAATAACCTTCCCGAGGTTTTTTCTTTAACAAGGTTAGGGGTTATTAAACCGGTTACTTTTCTGCGTTTTAACAACCCGAGTAACATGCTCATTTCCACAATCAACCGGTCATTCGAACCTGATTTGCGGTAATAAACACGGAAACTCACCGGTATAAAAAATAATAAACATATCATTATTAAAAAAGCACCAATTATCAAAGATTCATACCTCAAGTACCAGACTACGGTTATTTTCCCACTAAATTCCCTGATCTATTCGTATTCCAGCGAAAGATACTTAAATGTTTCCGGATTTTATCATGGAATTGGTAAACCAAATCACCGAATATAATCGAAAAACCCGTTAAAATTATTATAATCAACCAATCTTGCCCTTTAAGGGCGGTCGTATTAAAAATTCGTTGGAACCAGGGAACCGTCATTACCAAAATCTGCATCAAGGCTGAAATAAAAACCGCTCCAACCAAAAACTTATTTTCCAAAAAGTTGATTTTAAACAGTGGGCGCCGTTCCGAACGGCATTGAAATACAAAAAAAAGCTGGGCGAAAACCAACGCGGCGAAAGCTGCTGTTCTTGCCTCGGCTAAACCATCGCCGCTTTTTAATTTATAATAATAAATCACCAAAGTTACCGCGCCGATAAATAATCCCCGCAATCCGATTTTTAATCCCAACCCCCGGCTGAATATTCCTTCACGGGGCGAACGCGGCAGACGGTTCATAATTCCCGGTTCCGCCCCCTCCATTCCCAAAGCGATGGCCGGAAGCCCATCGGTGACTAAGTTTACCCATAAAATTTGAATCGGCAATAGTGGAAAGGGCAGCCCGATCAAGATTCCACCCAAGATAGTCAAAATTTCTCCAATATTACAACTCAACAGGTAGCGAATTAACTTACGGATGTTTTCATAAATAATCCGGCCCTCCTCCACCGCCGCCACAATCGTCGCGTAATTGTCATCGGCGATTACCATTGCCGAAGCCTCCTTGGTAACATCCGTGCCGCTGATCCCCATTGCGATTCCAATATTCGCTTCTTTAACGGCCGGAGCGTCATTTACGCCATCCCCGGTCATAGCTACAATTTCTCCTTGATTTTTAAGCGTTTGAACAATCCGCAGTTTATGGTAGGGTGAAACCCTGGCAAAAACATCAATTTGGCCGATTATTTCGGCTAATTGATCATCTTTAAGCGAATCAATCTCCAAGCCGGTAATTATCCGGCCGTTTGGCCTGAGTAAACCGATTTGTTTGGCAACGGCGGCGGCGGTACGGGGATAATCGCCGGTAATCATCTTAGTATGAATCCCCGCCCGCCTTGATTTTTCAACGGCTAATCCGGACTCAGGGCGCGGTGGATCGATCATTCCGGCCAATCCTACAAAAATCAAACCGGTTTCCGGATCGGCTTTATTTTTACGATCGATATCTTGCATATTAGCGGTTCGATAAGCAAAAGCCAAGACCCTTAAAGCATCCGCGCCCCATTCTTCCACCTGCTTCTTAATTACGGTTTGCCAATGCCGATTGATTGGCATAATGCCTTGATTGGTCAAAATCGAATCACAGCGGTTAAGAATGACATCAGAGGCTCCCTTAACCAACAAACGAACTTCTTCCGGTTGTTCGAGCCCATAAGGAGGCCGTACCCAGACACCCATCCGTTTCCGTTCCGAAGAAAACGGAATCTCACCAAGCCGGTATTGTTCCTTTTGTAGTCGCCAATTATCTATTCCCAACTTTTCAGCTGCGATTAGTAATGCTCCTTCGGTTGGATCGCCGGTAATCCTCCATTTACCGGAGTTATCATGATCCAGTTGAGTGTTATTACAGATAACGGCAATCTTTAATAAATTCTTGACCGGTTCATTCCGTTCAAATATCTTTTGAAAGCCGGACTTTTTATCTCCGGCAATATTATATTCCTGTCCGGCCGCCCAAATCCGGGTAACCGCCAGGGCATTTTGAGTTAAGGTCCCCGTCTTGTCGGAACAAATCACCGTGGCACATCCCAGCGTCTCTACCGCGGGAAGTTTTCGAATAATCGCCTTGCGCCGGATCATTTTTTGAACGCCAATCGCCAGGGAAATGGTTACAATCGCCGGTAATCCTTCAGGAATTGCCGCTACCGCTAAACTGACCGCCGCCAGAAACATTTTCCGGGGTTCCTCGCCCCGTAGGATTCCTATGGTTCCTACCGCGGCGCAAATTGCCAAACAAATAAAGATTAAATAACGGCCTAATTGTTCCAACCGCTTTTGCAACGGTGTGGCTTCATCGGGAGATATATCAATCCAACCGGCAATCTTCCCAATTTCGGTTTGCATACCGGTGGCGGTCACCAATGCTCTACCTCGTCCACTGGATACCGTGGTTCCCGCATAAACCATATTGTGACGATCACCGAGCGCGGGATGATTATCAGGGATAATACCGGTATTTTTGAGAACTGCCAGGGATTCTCCGGTTAAAGTCGCTTCATTTACTTCAAGATCCACGGTTTGAATAAGTCTGGCGTCTGCGGCCAGACAAGTACCGCTTTCCAGGATTAAAATATCTCCCGGAACCACTTCCTTGGCTGAAATCCGTTGTATTTTTGAATCCCGTAATACATGCGCCGAAGGCGCCGTTAATTCTTTTAAAGCTTCCAGTGATTTTTCGGCCCGGTATTCCTGAACGAACCCCAATACCGCATTTAAAATAATAATGGCGATAATTGTAACCGCATCAGCTTTTTCCCCCAATAAAAATGAAACCAGGGCCGCCCCGACTAACACTAAGACCATAAAATCCGCAAATTGCCGGCCGAATATTTGCCATGGAGTCACTCTTTTGGTTGATTGAAGTTGATTATATCCATATTTCAACAACCTTTTTTTAGCCTCGTTGCTGGTTAGTCCTCTTTCATAGTTAACTGAAAAAGAACGGATAACTTCCCGCGCCTCCATCGCAAACCAGTTGCTCATTAAACGGATTACCCTCCTTAATTTCCCTGCAATAGGTGAGTTTTATAGGTGTCAATGGATTATATGCCCGAGGAAAGTATGGCAGACCATGATAATCCGAGTCTTTTTTTGAATTTCAGTTAGCGCTGAAATTGCCGGTTGATAACAAACACTTGCATTGAAAAAATAGTTTGATAAAATGGAACCGACAATGGCAAAAAGCTAACAACTTTAGGAGGCAAAATCCATGCCGCTTGATGCGCCGGTAATCGCCAGTCTGGCACAGGAACTAAAACGGATCCTTCCGGTAAAGATTGATAAAGTTTATCAACCATTTCCCGATGAATTTCTATTTACTTGTTTCGGGTCCGGAGTTTCCGGCAAAATACTGATTTCCTTACACCCTCGGTTCGCCCGGATTACATTGTTTGACGGCAAACGCGATAATACTACGCAAGTTTCGGTTTTCGGCAAGTCACTACGCAAACATTTCGCCGGCTCGAAATTAATCGCGATTGAGGCCATTCCGTTTGAACGTATCTGCCGGTTAACTTTTGAAGTATATTCCCAATATCAAGGTTTGAGCAACGAACATCTATGGGTGGAATTAACCGGAAAAAGCCCCAATTTGATCGTTACCTCTAAAACGGAGCTTATTATCGACGCCTGGCGCAAAACCGGTTCCAAACAAATTACCGGCCGCGAAATAACCGCCGGATCCAAATACGAATTACCGGGTACCGGAGGGCGCTGGAAGCCGGTATCAATATCATGGGAACAATTCAAAAACTTAATTACCGAAATCCCGGCGGAGATTCCACTGGAAAAATTTCTTTTAAAACATTGGTATGGTTTATCCGCTCTCACTATCAACGAAATTTCGAAATCGGCCGGATTATTACCTACTGTTTTTTGCGGCCAAATTTCGAAAACCACTTTGGCCAAACTTTACGCTAATTTTACCGAATGGTCCGAAGCGGTAATTCAAGAACGTTTTGAACCTTCATGCCTTTATAATGAAAATGAACTAGTTTGCGACTGTTCGGCTTTTAACATTCAGTACCCTCCGGAAGGGTTTCAAGTTCAAAAAGTACCGAACCTCAATTCGATGGTGTCCGAAATCATGGAACGGAATTTGGAAAGCAACCGGTTTGACACTTTAATAAATAATTTACGGCATCAAATCAAACACCGGTTGGATAAAGCTCAAAATAAACTGTCGAAACAAGAAGTGGAGGCCGGGACCGCCGGGAAAGAAGATTTTTTCCGGATTGCCGGAGAGCTATTGATAACTTACGGGAGCCAAATTAAAAAAGGCGCCGGTGAAATACAACTCTCCAACCATTATGATCCTGAAAATGCGGAAATAGTGATTCCGCTTAATCCCGCCTTAAGTACCCGGGATAATGCCCAAGCTTATTTTAAAAAATACCAAAAAGCTAAAAAAGGCCGTCAAGCGATTGCAA